>DASUTC010000082.1 GCA_036374795.1 Herpetosiphonaceae bacterium | reverse complement strand
TGATCTTCTGCTGGCAGCACCACCCGGTTGGAGATCGTCGTGATCTCCGGTTCGCATACAAAGGAGTGCTCCCCTTATGCCTATGAAACGGCTTCTGATTCTCGCGCTTGTGCTGTTGTTCGGCACGCTCGTACCGATCGCGTCCGCAGATGATATTACAAACACCCAGGGATTTCGCAAGGCGGTGACGGTCGAGGCGATTCGGCAGCATCAGGCCGCCCTTCAGTCGATCGCCAGCGCCAGCGGCGGCAATCGCCTGGCAGGCATGCCCGGCCATGACGCCTCCGCGCAGTACGTATACGATCAAGCCGTCGCAGCCGGTTACGATGTCCGCTTTCAGGAGTTCCAGTTTCTGCTGGTCGCGGATCGAACCGCGCCGATCTTACAGCAGGTGTCGCCGGTTGCCCAAACGTATATCAACGGCGTTGACTTTGGAACGCTCACCTACTCCGGCAGTGGCGATGTCACCGCGCCGTTGACGGCAGTTGATCTGATCGTTCCCAGCCCGCAAGATAATGCATCGACCAGCGGCTGCGAGGCGGCGGACTTCGCGGGCTTTCCGGCAGGCTCGATCGCGCTTTTGCAGCGCGGCACCTGCACCTTCCGAATCAAGGCCACAAACGCGGCGGCAGCAGGAGCCGTCGGCGTGATCGTCTTCAACGAGGGCAATCCCACACGTAGCGGGCTGCTGGGTGGCACGCTCAACGCGCCCTTGTTTCATCTGCCGGTCGTCGGCACGACCTTTGCCCTGGGCAATACACTGCGCAACGGCGTGCTGAACGGTCCCACGGGCGTGCAGGTCCGGCTCAGGACCGACACGATCGCCGAAAACCGCATGACGCGCAACGTTATTGCCGAGACGCCGGGCGGCGATCCCAACCGGGTGATCGTGATCGGCGCGCATCTCGACAGCGTCAGCCGTGGTCCCGGCATCAACGACAACGGCAGCGGCTCGGCGGCAATTCTGGAAGTCGCTAAAATGTTCGCGCAGCACGAGCGCGAGACACGCAATAAGCTGCGCTTTATCTGGTTCACCGCCGAGGAGCTGGGGCTGATCGGCTCGACCTACTATGTCAACAACTTGAGCCAGGCCGAGCGCGCGAAGATCCAGCTTAATCTCAACTTCGACATGATCGGCTCGCCCAACTTCGTCCGCTTCGTCTACGACGGCAACAACTCGGCCTTCGCGCCGCCCAACGCGCAGCGCGGACCGGCAGGCTCCGGCGCGATCGAGCAGGTCTTCCTCGACTACTTCGCCTCGCAGGGCTTGGCGGTCGCGCCGACGCCCTTCAACGGACGCTCGGACTACGGCCCGTTTATCACCAACGGCATCCCGGCGGGCGGCCTCTTCACCGGCGCGGAGGGCATCAAAAGCGCGGCTCAGGCGGCGGTCTATGGCGGCACCGCCGGTCAGCAGTTCGATCCTTGCTACCATCTGGCCTGCGATACCTTCGACAATAACAGCAACACCGCGCTCGATCAGATGTCCGACGCGGTCGCGCACGCTGTGCTCTCCTTCTCCAAGCGCAACTTCGACCGGGAGCCGCTGGTCGATCCGGCGCTCGTGCCCGACTCAGGCAGCGGCGGCGGCGGCGGCCTGCACGACGATCACGATCACGACGCCGAGATGTAGCCCATAGCTGCACCAGGCGCGGCGCGGGGATGATCGCCCTTAGCAATCATCCCCGCGCTGCTGTTGTATCTGCAACACGCCCGTGTTCGTTCGCGTATATCCAGCAAGCCTCATCTGAAGCGAAAGGACGTTGTGATATGCCCGAAGTAATCTACGACAAACAGGAGCAACTGCAAAAGGTGACAGAATCCTGCCTCCCCGGCGAGACGGTCGAGGCGGTCTTCGACATGAAGGGCGGCGGCACCGGGTTCGTCGGTATCACCAGCCGGCGCGTGATCGTCTACGACAAAGAGTTTCTGCGCAAAAACAAGGCGGTCGTCTCGATCCCGTACAGCCGCATCACCACGATCGCCACCGATGACGAGTCGGGGCTGTTCACCGGGCGCGGCTTCTTCGGCAGCAGCAAGGTGACGATCACCTTCAGCGGCGGCAGCTACGAGTTCGAGTTTCGCGGCGCCGACAAAGCTCATATCGCGCACAATCTGATCCTGGCGCACATGGTGTAATCAAAGCCCTCACCCATCCACTGGGTGAGGGCCTGTTCATTTAAGCCAGACCGCAATCAGTACGTCGGGCGCTCCAGTTGATCGTCGGGCGTGGCCTCCGGCGCTTCCCGGCGCAGCTCGCGGAACTTGGCGCGATCGTACTTGAGGATCGGACGCCGCGCCGCGCCGACTTCATCCAGACGACGTACAGCAGCGGTTGTCGGCGCGTTCCGCAGGATCGACATATCCTCCGCCGCCTCCTGCGCGATCGTGATCATCGCGTCCACGAACGCATCCATGTTCCGCTTCGTCTCGGTTTCGGTCGGCTCGATCATCAGCGCTTCGGGCACCGAGATCGGGAAGTAAACCGTCGGCGGGTGAAAGCCGTAGTCGATCAGGCGCTTGGCAATGTCGAGCGTGCGCGCCTCAGGCGCCTGCCTGAGCTGGCCTTTCAGCACCACCTCGTGCATACACGTGCGATCGTAGGCCACGGGATAGACCGGCTGGAGCTTCACGCGCAGGTAGTTTGCGTTGAGCACGGCGTTCTCGCTGACCTCTTTCAGGCCAGCCGCGCCGAGCGTGCGAATGTAGGTCCAGGCGCGCACCAGCATGCCGAAGTTGCCCCAGAACGATTTGACCCGCCCGATCGAGCGCTCAGGCTGCCGCAGCTCGTAGCGCTCGCCCTGCTTGACGACGATCGAGCCGGGCAGGTACGGTGCCAGCGCTTCGGTGCAGCCGACCGCGCCGGAGCCGGGGCCACCGCCGCCGTGGGGCGTGGTGAACGTCTTGTGCAGGTTGTAGTGCATGAAGTCGAAGCCGACCTCACGCGGCTTGACGATGCCGAGGATCGCGTTGAAGTTCGCGCCGTCGCCGTACATCAGGCCGCCCGCCTCATGCACCAGCCGAGCAATCTCCTGAATATTTTCCTCGAAAAGACCCAGCGTGTTTGGGTTGGTCAGCATCAGCCCGGCGGTGCGCGGCGAGAGCTTGCTCTTGAGATCCTCAAGGTTGCAGTTGCCGCGCGGCCCCGACTTCACCTCGACCACTCTCATCCCGACCATCGCGGCAGTTGCCGGGTTGGTGCCGTGCGCTGAGTCGGGCACCAGAATCTCCGTGCGCTGGTCGTCGCCCCGGTCGCGGTGGTAGGCGCGGAAGACCAGGATGCCGGAGAACTCGCCCTGCGCGCCCGCCGCCGGTTGCAGCGAGACTTGATCGAAGCCCGACAGCTCGGCCAGGTAGCTTTGCAGCTCGTACATCAACTGGAGCGCGCCCTGGGCCTGCTCAGGATCTTGCAGCGGATGCGCCTGTGCAAAGCCCGGCAGCCGCGCCGCCTCCTCGTGGACCTTCGGGTTGTACTTCATGGTGCAGGAGCCGAGCGGATACATGCCGGTGTCGATGCAGAAGTTGCGCTGTGAGATGCGCGTGAAATGGCGCGTCACCTCAGTCTCGCTCAGCTCCGGCATGCCCTGGAGATCGTCGTCGCGCAGCAACTCCTGTGGCAGCGCCGCTTCGGGCACGTCCAGCGCTGGCAGATTCGCGCCGATCTTGCCGGTGCCGCTCAGCTCAAAAATCGGAGGCTCATACGTATTCATAGCTATGCCAGTTCCTTCAACGCCGCCACGAGCGCATCAATATCGGCCTTCGTATTCATCTCGGTGACACACAGCAGCATCGCGTCGCCCAACTGCGGGTAGTCGGCCTTCAGATCGTAGCCGCCGATGATGCCGCGCTGCGCCAGCGCCCGGTTGATCTCGGCGACCGGACGCGGCGCGCGCACGGCAAACTCTTTGAAGAACGGCTCAGGCGTGACCAGCTCATAGCCGGGCAGCCTGGCGATCTCGGCGGCGGCGTAGTGCGCGCGGTGGTAGCAGAGCCGGGCGACATGCCGCAGGCCGTGCTTGCCTAGCAGACACATATGGATCGTCGAGGCCAGCATCATCAAGCCCTGATTCGTGCAGATGTTGCTGGTCGCCTTCTCGCGGCGGATATGCTGCTCGCGGGTTTGCAGCGTCAGCACATAGCCCACCTGACCATCCAGGTCGGTGGTCGCGCCCGCCAGCCGCCCAGGCATGCGCCGTATGTACTGCTCTTTACAGGCAAAGATGCCGAGGTACGGCCCGCCAAAGCCGAGCGGAATGCCGAGCGACTGGCCCTCTGCGGTGACGATGTCCGCGCCCGCCGCGCCCGGCGTCTGGAACAGACCAAGCGCCACCGGATCGACCTGCGCGATCAGCAGCCCGCCCGCAGCGTGGACCCGCTCGGCGAGCGGCTTGAGATCGTGGATCTGGCCCAGAAAATCCGGCGTCTGCACGATCAGCGCGGCGGTCGACGAGTCGACCTGCGCCAGCACATCCTCAAGCGACGCCGCCGGATCTTCGTCGCCGACGATCTTGATACCGAGGCCCTGCAAATAGCTGCGCAGCACCATGCGGTACTGTGGATGCACCGTCGGCGCGACCACGATCGAGTGCTTGTTGCGCGTCGAGTTGAGCGCCATCACCGCCGCCTCGGCCATCGCGGTCGCGCCGTCGTAGTGCGAGGCGTTCGCGGCGTCCATGCCGGTCAGGGCACAGATCAGCGTCTGGTACTCGAAGATCGCCTGCAGCGTGCCCTGCGAAATTTCGGGCTGGTAGGGCGTGTAGGCGGTATAAAATTCGGCGCGGCGCAGCAGCGCATCGACCGCCGTGGGCACGAAGTGGTTGTACGCGCCAGCGCCCAGAAAGACGCGATGCGTCTGCGTGTTGGCGTTGCGTCCTGCCAGCCGGTTCAGCTCGCGCAGTAGCTCGGCCTCCGAGAGCGGCGGCGGCAGCTCGACATGCGGGAAGCGGACCTCTTCGGGCACGACCTCGAACAGCTCCGCAATATTCGATGCACCGATCGCGTCGAGCATCGCCCGTCGATCCTGATCGGTGTTGGAAATATAATGCGACATATGACCTGTACCTCAATCGCTTAGGCTCGTGGAAAAGATTCTCTTAAGTTATACCTGATTTTTGGCGCATTACCTGGAAACTTGTGATAGTTTTCTCTAACTGCTCAGGGGCGTATGCGGAGAATACGCCCCTGCAATACACAAAGATCTGGTCGATCGCTGGCGGGAATCACACGCGCTAGTGTTTGCTGGCCTCGTCCTCGACATGCTGCTCGTACGCGGCGGCATCCAGCAGATCGGCGCGATCGGCCTCTGCGTTGTCTGGCCGCAGCCTGATGATCCAACCCGCGTCGTATGGATCGCTGTTCAGCGTCTCAGGCGCGTCCAGCAGCGCCTCGTTGATCGCGATCACCTCGCCGCTGATCGGGGCGTACACGTCGGACGCCGCCTTGACCGACTCGACGACGCCGAAGCTCTCGCCTTTGCTGAGCTTGCGGCCAATGTCGGGCAGCTCGGCAAACACGACATCGCCTAGCGCGTGCTGCGCGTAGTCGCTGATGCCGATCGTCGCTTCGTCGCCCTCGATGCGCACCCACTCGTGGCTCTTGGCGTACAAACAATCCTGAGGCGTGTTATAGGCCATGTGGAAGCTCCTGTCTGGCTTGGTACGAGCGCTCTGCCCGCTACTTTTTGTACCGCGTCTGATAGAACGGCGTTTTGACCACCTGGGCGCGCACGGGCTTGCCCCGGATCACCACATCCAGCTCGGTGCCGATCTTTGCCACGTCGGCGCGCACCAGCGCGAGCGCGAGATTCTCGCCCAGTGTCGGCGACGGCATGCCGGATGTCACCTCGCCCACCGCGTCGCCCTCGACGGCCTGCACGGGATAGCCCTGACGGGCAATGCCGCGCCCGACCATCCGCAGCCCCACCAGCTTGCGGCGCGGGCCTTCGGCTTTGATCCGCTGCAACGTCTCGCGCCCGATGAAGTCGCCCTTGTCGAGCTTGACCACCCAGCCAAGCGCTGCCTCGTACGGGTTGATCGTCTCGCTGATCTCGTGGCCGTAGAGCGCCAGCTTCGGCTCGAAGCGCAGGCTATCGCGCGCGCCCAGCCCGATTGGCTTCAGCCCGTCGGCCTGACCCTCTTCGAGCAGGCCATCCCAGATCCGCGCCGCGTACATGTTGTCGAAGAACAGCTCGAAGCCGTCCTCGCCGGTGTAGCCGGTGCGGGCGATGATCGCGGGAACGTCGCCCAGGAGCACGCCCTCGACCACGCCGTGGAACCACAGCGCGGTGACATCGATGTCGGTGATGCGATCCAGAATCGCCTCGGCTCTGGGGCCTTGCAGCGCCAGCATCGTGGTCTGATCGGAGATGTTTTCGAGCTGGACGTTAAAGCCCTGGCTGTGCTGCTGCATCCAATCGAAGTCTTTGTCGGCGTTGGAGGCGTTGACCACGACGAGGTAGCGGTCGGGCAGGTGGTAGATGAAAATATCGTCGACGATGCCGCCGTCGGGATAGCACATCAGGGAATAGTTGGCAAGACCTTCGGCGATCGATTCCACGTCTTGCGTGCAGAGATGCTGTAAAAACGCCAGCGCATCCGGCCCGCGCACGTTGATCTGGCCCATGTGGCTGATGTCGAACAGCCCTGCCGCGCTGCGCGTCGCGTGGTGTTCCTCGATGATCCCGGTGTATTGAACAGGCATCTCCCAGCCGCCGAAGGGCACGGTTTTTGCGCCCATCTCGACGTGCCGATCGTAGAGCGGAGTACGCTTCATCGCTCCTCCTCGAGCGTCTTAGTTCAACAATCGCGGCTATTATACCGCAAGTGCGAAGCGCGCTTTGTGGCGGCGACGGCGCGGACGCATCGCAGACGCGGCCTTTGATTTCAACCAGGCGCTTTAAAACACCGAAGGCCAAACCTAAGTCTGGCCTCCTCTCGTCCTCTCATTCCGCCTCGCCCCGACGGGCTACTCGACCAGCGGCAGACGCAGGTGCAGCTCCACGCCGCCCTCGTCGCGCTCCACCACCCGCAGCTCGCCGCCGATCTCCTGCGCCCGGAAGCGCAGCCGCTTGACCTGATGAAAGCCTGGCGGCTCAGCCGTGCCGTCGAACAGGCCGATGCCGTCGTCCGCGACGCGCAGCACCGCGTCATCGTGCGTCACCTGCAACGCGACCGTCACGGCCTGGGCGCGGGCGTGTGAGAGCACGTTGTCCATGCCGATCTCGATCGCCTTGATCAGCAGCTCGCGAACTTGATCGGGAAGCTGCCGCTCATCGCCCTCGACCTGCATCGCCACGGAGACGCCCGCCGCCTGAAAGTCCGGCATGAGGTGGCGTAGCGCCGCCTGGATCGTCGCGGGCGAGCGGCGCTCCAGCGTCGGCTGGCTGGCGCGCTCTTTGCTCCATGTCCGGCTGAGCGGGGCCGCATCGGACGAGCGCTCGTAGCGGATCGGATCGTTGCCGCTGGCACGGGCCGAGACAGACTGGACCGGGGGATATTCCCAGCGTACCGGCGGCTGCACCTGCCGCGCGCGCCGTTGCAGGGAGCGCCGCAGCCAGCACCACAGCTCCACGGTCAGCCTGATCGCGGCTACCACCCCAAACGGCAGCAGCGTGCGGCCAAGCAGCGCTAGCGGCTGGCTCGTCGCGATCTCCCACGGGCTACGCGGCGTGGTCCATAACATCACCTGATCGATCGCCAGCGCCGCCGCTGCTACCAGCAGACCTCCGCTCCAGCCGCGTATCACCGCAGGCACGACGAGCGCGCCGAGCATGTACGGCAGGAACGGGCTGCCCCAGCCGCCGCTGAGCCAGACCGGCACCGCGCTCAATATGAGATCGTAGAGCACGACCGCTGATCCCTCACGGGTGCGCACAACAAACCGAGGCACGAGCAGAGTCCAGAGCAGCAGGTAGATGGCACTGTAGCTGAGCGAGAGAAGCGGCAGGGCTGTGCTTTCGAGCCGCGCGAGCGCGCCCGTGTACCACAGGAGCGTGAGCGCCAGAAGCCATGTGCTCCAACGCACTCCCGCCATGAGATAGTATGTTTTTGGGAAACGCCGCATTGCGAACCACCTACACACAGCCGACCTCAAGCTGGCTCGAACGTGGGGTATGGATGCTCTCTCAGTGTAGCAGAAAGCACCGCTCAGAACAACACCGCTATGATATTACAACTGTATGGCTGACATGTGCCGCACCGGCTTTGAGCAGCGCACGTGCCACCGTTTCACGCTGCGCTACCTCCGCGAGCGCCAGCATAATCCCGCCGCCGCCACCGCCCGAAAGCTTCGCGCCCAGAGCGCCCGCCGCCAGCGCCGCATCGATCAGCGTCTCCAGCGCAGGCACCGAAACGCCGAGCGCTTGGAGTAGCTCCTGATTGCGATTCAGCGCGCCTCCCAGCGCGACCAGATCGCCGTCTGCCAATTTCCCACGGATCGCCGTCACCACCTGACCGATCTCGCCAAACAGCGCGTTGTAGCGCTCGGGTGCGCCCTGCCAGCGCTCGCGCACACCGCCGACCGTGATATGCGTCGGCGCGTACACGCCCGTGTCGCCGATCACCAGCGCGAAGGGCGCTCCGATGCGAATCGGCTCGATCGTCGGCAGCGCGGCCTGACCTGCCCCCTGCTGGCCGCGCACAAACCAGATCGCCTGCTCGTAGCTGACGACCGTGTTGTCGATGCCGCTGGGCGTGCCGTGGTAGAAGCGCTCCGACTCATAGACCAGTCGCGAGAGCGTGCCGGGATCGAGCCGCGCGCCGAGATGCGCCGCCAACGCCTTGACCAGCGCCGCGCCCAGCGCGGCGCCGCTACCCATCCCCCTGGCGATCGGGATCGTCGAGCGCAGCGTGATATGCAGATCGAGCGGCGTAACAATGCCCAGCGTCTCGAACGTGAGCCGGACCAGCGTCGCCAGCGGGTGCGGCTGCGCCTCATCAAGCCGCCACGATTCGCTGACATCGGGCGTGTCAAGGGTGATGCCCGCGCCACGCGGCGCATCCTCGACGGTCGCGTGCGCCCTCACATCCGGCAGCGGCAGCGCAATCGCCGGATAGCCATACACGACGGCGTGCTCGCCGCACAAAATCACTTTTCCCGGAGCCGAAGCTGTCGTCATAGTACGCGATCCTATTGTAATAATAGCACGTATGTGCTAAAATATCCCAAACTTCTACCTATGTAAAGTACATGTGTACCCTGGCGCAGCACTGCTTAAATTTGCGCAGCAGCACGCGACAACGTATACTGATCGGGAGCCTAGATCATGAAGGGTACTGCAATGGCAAGCTCTCGTCAGCCCGCTCAGCCTGCCGCACCATCGGCTGCCGGCGAGGGAGCTGAGATAAAAAACTATCGGATCGGAGAGCGCATCGGCCAGGATGAGCTTGCGCTGATCTACCGTGCGCGGCACCAGACCTTGGATCGCGATGTGCATATCCAGGTCTTGCGTCGATCCGGCTGGGTCGCCATCAGCCGCTTTCAACTCGCGGCGCGTCTGGCTGCCCGCGTTCAACATCAACATATTCTACCGGTGCTCGACGCCGGTCACGACGACCGCTATGGGTACTATCTGGTGACGCCCCCAATCAGGGCAAAATCGCTGCAAGCCGTGCTCGACGCGGGGCCGCTCCCACCGCCGCAGGCGATCCGTATTTTCGCACAGATTGGTCAGGCATTAGACGAGCTGCACCGGCATAAGATTGTGCATCGCGACGTGCAGCCGCAGACGGTCCTGATCCAGGAGGATGGCACGGCGTATCTGACCGGCTTTAGCCTCTCGTGGACGCCGGACGGTCCCGATCTGTCGGAGCTGGACGAGGCGGATTATCTCACGCCCTACGCCGCGCCGGAGCAGACCTTCGAGGACCGCACGCCGGAGCCGTCGCTGGATATTTACTCGCTGGGCGCGGTGCTCTACCATATGCTCACGGGCGACGTGCCGCCTGGAACCGGGATCGAGCCTGCGTCGCTTGCCAGCCGCGATCCACAGCTTGCGCCCGCCGATCGTGTCCTGCGACGAATGCTCGCGCCGCAGCCGCATCTGCGCTATCCAAGCGCCGCTCAGGCCGCCGCCGCGCTGCGCGGCGCGCTGCGGGGCCTCGTCGAGTCCGATACCGCCGAAACCATGGCCGAGATCGGCGCGAAGGCCGAGTGGCTCGAAAACCCGCTGGAGATTGTGCTGCGCGACCGGATCGCCGCCGCCTTTCTGGATCGCTCACGCGAGCACGCCGAGAAGCTCCACGGCGGAGAGGGCGTGCGGCGGCTGCTGGATGCGTGGAGCGGCGATAGTCCAATCCGGCGGCGGCAGCTTGGACAGGCGATCCGCATCGATCAGATCGTCAGCTACAACGTCTATTTCTACGATCTCAAGATCCTGTACGAAACCCGCACCAATCCCGAAAGCCGCGAGCGGCCCTTCTCCGGCAGCCGGATCTCAAGCCGCAAGCAGCCGCCGGATCGCTGGCAGGTCGAGGTGCCAGTGCCGGAAGAGCCGTTCGCCGATGTCACATCCACCGAGGTGCCGCTGCCCTTCTCGGAAAAGACAAGCGTCTGTCCGCGCTGCAAAGGCGAGACGCGCATCACCTGTGCCAACTGCCACGGTCGCGGCACGCTCGACGTGAAGCGGACCGTCAAAACGCCGACGAGCACGCACTCCGAGATCCAGACGATCGATTGCCCAACCTGTAACGGGCAGGCCTTGCTGACCTGCGACCGCTGCGACGGGACGGGCAACCTGCTGACCAGCTCGGTCTTCCAGTTCAGCCGTCGCGGTCGGCTCTGGCAGAACACCGACGATGTCGAGGGTCTGCCCCAGCGCGCGCTGGAAGAGCGCTCCGAGGTCGTCTTCAGCGGCGAGGTCGATGTCCACGATCCGATGTGGCACGCGGTACAGCCGCTCCACGAGCTGCTTGAGGAAGCCTGCAAGACGGTCAACGACGAGACGCGCATCGTCGCGACTGAGCTGACGATCCGGGGCACGCCCGTCACCGAGGTCGACTACACCTTCCGCAGCAAGCAGCGCACGCTGGCGATCATCGGCTTCGATGAGAACGTGCGCGGCGATCTAAGCCTCTTCGACTCCGAGCGTCTGCTGATCGGGGCGCTCGTGCTGCTGCTCCTGGCATTTGCGGCGATTGCTTTCTGGGTGATCGGGACATGAGGTGACGTGGCCTTGTAGGTGTGCGGCAAGCTGTGACCTGGGGCGTATGGCGATACGCCCCGACCGACGAAGATCATAACGACACGCCGGGCACGTCGCAGCGTAGACCTTCAAGCGCGCTTCACACAGCGCGGAGCTACTGCGCCAGATTCTCGCCCAGCTTCCCGGCAACGCCCATATCGCGCAGATCGTCGACGCCTGTCGACTTCAGGAAGCGGTGGCGCTGGCGGCTGATCGATTCGAGCATATGCGCGTCGTGGTGTTGCAGCCGCACCGCCAGTGTTTCCAGCGTCACCTCGCCGCCGTCGGGCAGCAGCACCGTCCGCTGCCAGGTTTCTTCGCTGATCGAGCGCAGCAGATCCAACGTCTCGCGGCGCACATCGAAGAAGATCGCCAGATCGTCGCCAAAATCGCGATCCATGGAGGCCAGCCCCGGTCGCGGCTCCTCCAGACGCGGCTGCGTCTCGGTCGTCGCACGGCGAAAGCCGCTGAGATAGGCGCGCTCGCGATCGACCGCCGCCGAGATCAGCTCGGCGATCGATGGCTCGTCCGGCCAGCCGCGATAGAGCTGATCGGGCGCGAGGCGGGAAATCCGCAGCCGGATCGCATTGCAGGTTGCCTCCAGCTTCGCCAGCGCCAACAACTCGTCGTCCACGCTCTGCTCAGAGCGCATGGGTTGAGCAAACATCGTCATGTGTACCTCTGCTTGAATGCCAATATCAAGAGATAGAGTCGCGTTCGGCGACGCTATTCTACCTCGGATTGAGCTAGCAATTGGCGCACCGCGTCGAGGTCCTGGGGCATATTCACGTTACGGAAAGCGTTTCCGGCGGGATCGAACTGCGCGATCGTCGGAGGCTCGACGATGCGGACGCGCACGTCGGCGTAAAAGCCGATCACCTGGGGATTTCCGGCGTCAAGCTGGCGGGCCATCGGATCGAGGCAGGCGCGGCTATACACGGCGTGCAGGCTCTCGACGCCGAGCCGATTACGGGCACGACCCTCGGCAAGACGCGGTACCAGCACATCGTAATCGCGCGGCTGTGCCAGCATCCAGCGCAGCAGATCGAGGTTGAGCAGCGGCATGTCGGCGGCGACCACCAGCGCGTATTCATGCCGAGCCGCAGCCAGGCCGCTATAGATTCCGCCGAGCGCTCCGCCAGCGGGATACAGATCGGAGACGAGCCGCGCCGGAAGCTGGGGCCAGGCTTCGGGATCGTTCAGCACGACAATCGTCTCGGCGCACAGCGAGGCGATCAGGCTGACCGTATGTTCGAGCAGCGTCGGGCCGGACTCGCCCCACAGCTTGAGCCGCCGCTTATCCTGGCCCAGACGGGTGCTGCGCCCACCGGCCACAATCACGCCCGACACAGGCGGGAGCGATAGCGTGGGAGCGGCTTCGATCATCGTTGGTTCCAAGTTTCAAGTTCTTGGTTTCAAGTTTCAAGTTTCGAGTTTCGAGTTTCGAGTTCTTGGTTCTTGGTTCCTGGTTCTTTCGCGACACTACTTTTGCTTGCGGCTCTTGGCCTCTTCGCGCTTACGCCGGATAAATTCGAGCACCTGCGTATCGATGCGCGCATCTTCGACGAGCCGCTCTTCCAGATTCTCGATGCCGCCGTAGGCAAACAGCGCCGCGCGCGTCAGCTCATCGTAGGTGTTGGTGTTGGGGCCGGAGTAGAAGCCCAGGTCGCGCAGGGAATCTTGCAGCTCGGCGGCGAGCGTTTTGTCGATCGGGATCAAATCATGATCCGCCGGTCGCGTCAGATAAAAGCGGTGCAGTTGGAGAATGCGGCTCAGCTCCTTGATCGGATCGGGATGATCGTCAACGCGCAGATCGACGTAGCGATCGAGGTAGCCGCCGTACGAGCCGCCACGCCGCACGACATACAGCGAGGCCGATTGTCGGCCTCGACGATCGCCGCCCGCGCTCTGGCCGGCCTCCAGCGCCGCGACCAGACGCTCGGCCAGCTCGCCGCCCGCCGCGCAGAACGCCTCGGCCATCTTGTTGACGACCGCCTCGCCGGTCAGAATGTTGCCCTGGCAGCAGAAGCCATCGCCGGTGACATGCCCGGCCCAGCTCTGACAGGCCGATCCGGTATAAGCCGCCGCGCGTCCCTCGTGATCGACGATGCCCACCTGTCGGTGGTCGCGCTGCTCATCGGCGGCGATCAACTGGCGCAGCGCGTCGGGCGCTGAAAGGCCCTGCTCCAGCAGCGCCAGGCCATCGGGGCCGTAGCTCAGATTCGCCAGAGCCTGCGTTGCAATCGCGCCGACGTTCGCGCGCGCCCACGGCACTACCGAGCCAACGGCCAGGAACTTCGACTGTACGGCAACGCCGAGGTCGCCATTGGCTGGATCTCGCGCGACGATCGAAAAGGTAGCGATCAACCTTTGGTCCATAGCGATGCTCCTCAGCGCGGTAATGCACGAACCGTCAACGAGTCGAAGATGCCCTCACCGCCGCGCGCGCCCGGAACAACAACAAAGCCATAGGTCGAGCCTTGGAGCGGTGCTGGCATATTCAGGTTAGCGAGCAGCACCCCGTTCGCATACAACGACACGCGCGTACCGGCGATTGCCAGCAGCAGCCGGTTGCGTCCGGCACGAACCGCGTTGCTCGCGGTCGGTCTGACTATGACTCTACCACGCTGTTCAACTCGGAAACGTCCGTCAGCGCTGATCAAGAAGCGGTAGCTATTGCCCGGCCCAAACATCAGCCCCGCCGAGCCGCGCACCGGGATCACGTCCGCGCCGATGATCGCGTTATTTTGCCCCAGCGGAGAGCCGTAAGCATACACGGCACCAGTATTCGGCTGCGTGGTGATCGCATACGCACCATCCCGATAGCCCAGGCTGTAGTTCGGCGCTTGCAAAACCGGCCATCCGCTCGCCGCGTTGCCGAAGTTATCAGCCACCAATACCTGTCCGCTTTCTACGCCCGCCACATTGCGTGGCGCTGGCGGCTGAGTCGGCCTCGGCGTCGGCCTGGGCGTTGGGCGCGGCACACGGGTAGCCGTCGGCGGCACCTCGGTCGGCGGTGGCGGCACCTCGGTCGGCGGTGGCGGCGCTTCCGTTGGCGGTACCTGCGTCGGCGTCGGCGGCGCTTCCGTCGGCGGTGGCGGCGCTTCCGTTGGCGGCGCAACCTCAGGCGTGGGCGAGAGCTGCTGCGTGCCACCGGCAACCAGTGTCTCACCAACGGCAGGCGACGAAGCACTCGTTGCGGTCGGCTCGGCGGTGATTGTCGGCATCGGCGGCACGGTCGTAGCTGTCGGCGTGGCGGTACTGCCGTCCGCGATTGCCACCGTGTTGGTCGTGCCCGTGGCAGAGCGAAGCGTATTCCAGCCGTACATGCCACCGCCGAGCAGCGCCAGACCCAGGACACCACCGGCAAGCCACAGCGCCGGTCTGCGCCTTCCGTAACCGCCACCGGCCAGGGCCTCGGCGCGCGCCAGCAGCGTATCGACATCGCGGTAAAACGGATCGACCCGCTGAATTTGCCGCAGCAGCCGCGCCGCCGCTGGCGCATCACCTGCGGCCAGCAAGATCTGAGCGCGATCGTAATCGATGGCTAGCGCCTCCGCACTGGTGGTAGGCTGGGCGCGTCTGGGCTGCATTCGCGTGCGGGGATTACGGCTCAGCGCGGCGTACGCCTCGGTGATGCGCTGGGCGCGCTCACGGGCATACGCTTGCATCTGCGGATCGGCACTCCGAAAGCGGTCCGGGTGATACTTTGCAATCTCGCGGCGATACGCTTGTTTAATCGTATCCGGCGTGGCACCGGGGGAAATGCCAAGCACGGCGTAATCATCGAGGTGCTGTAAATCGTCCAAGCTGTTCTCCTTGCCTGATGCACCTACGGCAGGGTAGGCAGCGACGGGATCACAGGCAGGCGTCATTATACGGTTGCCTCACGCTTATAGCAACCATTCTTTAAGAACTAAAAGTACTATTCACATTTAAACAGCGGCGAAAACATCAGGTGCAGCGGCGGCGAAAGGTCTACGCGAGGCGCTCGATAGCATCCAGCAGATCAATGATACTGAAGGGCTTCGACATAAATGCGGCATGGGGATCATCCAGATTAATCTGCTTGCCAGCGCTCATCAGCAGCACACCAATCGGCACCGCCGAAAATTCGTTGCGGATCGCACGATAAAGGCCTAGGCCATCGAGATTCGGCATCATCAGATCGGTGATCACGACCTGAGGCCGGAGCCCGGAGCGCAGCAGCATCAGCGCACTCCGCCCATCGTGCGCCCGTGCCACGTCATATCCCTCATCGCCCAACATATCCGCAAGCAGATCTACGATTGCGATCTCATCGTCGACGACCAGCACCTGCATACGCAATCCTACATCGCTAAGTTCTTTAAACAGTAGGAAAAACCCTGCAAGAAATACGCCAACACTAGACAAAATAAGGAAATTAGACTACATTGCACACAACATGCCACCGCTTAGCGTAGCGTACAATATGCGATAGTTGCAGCGACGCCAGCACCATAAGTTCTGGATCGTACCAGGATTCCTAGACAAGTGCACGCTGCTGCACTACAATATAATAACCCCGATATATGGATATATGCCAGCAGGAGAAAGAGAAGACCGTGATGGAACGACCGGCTTCCGTTGCCACAGGCGTCCCACAACTCGACTTGATCCTTGGTGGTGGCGTCGTTCAAAATTCATTAATCCTCATCGGTGGGGTAGCCGGCTCTGGCAAAACTGTGCTTGCTGCCCAGATAGCCTGTGCTGCGGCAGATCGAGACGAACGGGTATTATTTGTCACGGCTTTTTCCGAACCTCACAACAAGTTAATTGCCAATCTCCAGGGCTTCCGGTTCTTTAATCAGAACCATATCGGCGGGCGGATCAAGCTGCTCAATCTTCAGCATCAGCTCTCGACAAGCCTGGAAGAGGCCGCCGACACGATCGTCCGCGAGGCGCGCGAGCATAAAGCGCGGCTGGTGGTGCTGGACGGCATCCAGGGCATTCTTGTCACCAGCAACCGGCCTGCCGCGCCGCACCAGTTCTTGTACGATTTAAGCGCCAAGCTGAACCTGCTCAACGTGACGACGGTGGTCACGTATGACTTGTCGGCGGTCGCGGACGCCACACGTCCGGAGCTGACGGCGGTCGACGGCGTGATCGCGCTGAACCAGGAGCTGATCGGCGACCGCGCGATTCGCACGATCCAGGTCGTCAAGCAGCGCGGAGCGAACCCACTGCTGGGCCGCCACACCTTTACCCTGACCGACGAGGGCGTGATCTGCTATCCACGACAAGAGACGATGACGCAGGTGAAGGATGTCGCGCCCGGAGCGGAGCGCATGCCGTTTGGCATATCGGCGCTGGATACGATGCTCGAAGGCGGACCGCAGCAGGGCACCAGCACGATCGTCGCGGGCGCGGAAGGCACCGGCAAAACCGTACTCGGCCTTCAGTACGCGATGCACGGCGTGGCGCGCAACGAGCGCGCGCTGCTGATCTCGTTCAATGAAACGGCACAGCAGCTTGTCGCCAAGGGGCGTTTGTTTGGCCTCGGTATCCAGGCGGCGCTCGACTCCGAAAACCTGCTGATTCGCTCCTACCCGCTGGTGGAGCTTAACCCGGATGCTGTGGCCCAGGAGATCAGGCTGCTCGTCGAGTCGGCCTCGATCCAGCGGCTAATCATCGACAGCATCGGCGATCTAGAGCGGCAGTTGGTCGAGCGACAACGAGCTGGGGACTTCTTCGCCTCGCTGGTGACATTTCTGCGCAATCACCAGCTTACAACCTGTATCACCGTAGAGATCGATCCGATCATTGGGCGCGATCTCTCGTTTGCCGGGAAGAGCCTTGCCGCGCTATCCGACAACGTGATCTTCCTGGAGCATGTCGAAGTCAACGACCAGCAACTCTTTGCGCTGACGGTGCTCAAGATGCGCTACAGCGGCCACGATCGGCTGCCGCATAGCTACAACATCGACAGCACCGGCATTAATCTCGCGCCAACGCCGCTGGTCGGCGCGTACAGCTTCACCCGGCGCAAATCGTAACCGGCGGCGATACCCGTCGCATCGAAACAGGCCGGTCACGGCGTGGCTCATCTGCTGGCCGCCGGTATTTGACGCCGCAGGGAGCACCTCGTATAATATACGGTGCGCGTCGCCCATAAGGCGATTAGGACCAAGTTGAACGGGGGCGTGGAGCAAGCTCTACGCTCTTTGTGTGTCCACCGGGGTAGCGCGCCCAATTTTTGTTTTTGAGGGGGTTTGTAGATTCATGCCCAAGCGAACGTGGCAGCCGAAGCGGATTCCGCGCCGCCGTAAACATGGCTTCTTGTCGCGCATGGCGACAAAAAAGGGACAGTTGGTGCTCAAGGCACGCCGACTGAAAGGCCGCTGGAAACTCACGGTAAGCAATGAGCGACGCCGTGTACAACGCGGACATCGCTAAAGGACGCGCAGCATGCGGCGGAGCCAGCGGCTGCAACGACCAGAGCAGTTTCAGCGGGTGCGTCGCGAGGGTAAGTCTTGGTCGCACCCGTTGTTCATTATGAATGCTGCACGTAATCGGGTAGGTCATACACGCTGCGGCTTTGTTGTAGGCAAGCAGTTTGGCAAAGCGCACGACCGAAATCGAGCCAAGCGGCGCGTCCGAGAGGCCGTGCGGCAGCTCTACGCCAACATCGCACCAGGCTACGATCTTGTGTTCGTGGTCCGTACGCCAGCGCTGCACGCGGCTTTTCCCGATCTTCAGCGCGCCGTCGGGGAGCTGCTTCAACGCGCCAAGCTCTGGGCTCCGCTACAGACGGCTGATGGCAATCAAGGAGCTACCGATGGGCCGGTGGATCGCACTGGTGCTGATTCGGTTCTACCAGCGCTTCATATCACCACTCACTCCTCCTAGCTGTATTTATACGCCAACCTGCTCACAATATGGCTATGAGGCGATTTCGCGCTATGGGCTGCTCAAGGGTGGATGGCTTACCCTGCGGCGCATCGCCCGCTGCCATCCGTGGGCGCATGGCGGTTCCGATCCCGTGCCATGATCCGCAGCAGGCGATAACCCTGCTGCTTGTGGCTTAACCAAAGTTACGCAGTAGCCGTCACGCGCCTGCGGCAGAGTGGTGCCTGGCAGCGTGGCCGATTGCTGGAAGCGAACTCGCGGCAGATCCGGCTGCGTAACTCAGATAGTTCAGGCACCCGACTTGCAACAAACACGGGTGCATAGACATATAATTCCTATGATCTACGGCTCATAGCGAATACCAAGGAGTTTTCTCGATGCCTGGTTGGTCATCATTTGTCGGTTTTCTTGAATTTATCCTGAGCACTCTCACCAGCTGGACAGGCAGCTTAGGAATTGCCATTATTTTGTTCACCATCTTAACCCGGCTGGCGATGCTGCCGCTGACGATCAAGCAGCTCAAGTCGAGCAAGAAGATGCAGGAGATCCAGCCGCTGATGGCGGAGCTGCGCCGTAAGTACGGCAAAGATCAGCAGAAGATGACTCAGGAGATGACCAAGCTCTACCGCGAGTACAACGTCAATCCTGCCGGAAGCTGTCTGCCAATCCTGATCCAGCTTCCGATCTTCCTCGGCGTCTATCAGGCGGTGTATAACCTTGTCGACAAGGGCGGGACCGAAATCTTCCTCGGTATCCAGCTTGGCCTGGCCGCGTTTCAGCAGCCCAACGCCTTCACGGCAACGCTCCCGAATTTTCAGGAGGGCTTTCAGGGCATTCAGTACCTGATCCTGCCGGTCCTGTCGGTTGTGTTACAGTTACTCGTCACGCTGATGGCCCAGCCCAAGATTCAGGACCCGCAGCAGAAGGCGATGATGCAGGCGATGATGTTCATGCCGCTGATCTTCGGCTACATCGGCTTTACCTTCAACCAGGGCGCGGTGCTCTACTGGGTCGCTGGCTCGGTGCTGGCCGTGATCCAGCAGTACTTCGTCTCCGGCTTTGGCTCGCTGACCAACTACCTGCCATTTTTGCCGGAGCGCCAGGGATTTCTCACGCCGACGACGCCCGCTGTCGTCAGCACTTCCGGAGCGGAAACCGTAGAAGCTGAGAGCGAAGCGCCGCGCGCGGATTTCTGGGCGCCGCTCAGCAAGCTGACCGCCAACACAGCGACCAGCGGCGACGGGGCGACGGAGCAGGTGATCAGCGACGTGAAACGCCAGATCAATAAAAAGCGACGATAAGCAAACGTTAATCGGTACGCTGCAAGGTTGGCCCTGATCGTGCCCCCAACCAGCCTTGCAGCGTTACAAGAGGGAGTGTATGCCCAGCATCGAAATTAGTGCGCGCACCGTTGCCGAGGCGACGCGCCTAGCCCTTGAGCAAATGGGTGTTGACGAAGATGATGTCATTATTGAGGTGCTGCAAAACGGCGACGAAGAGAACGAGGCGTTAGTCCGCGTCAGCACGCCCGATGTGACACCAGAAGAGCTGAAGACTCCAGAGGCGCCTCGCCGCAGCCGCGCCGATTACGATCCGCAGGCCGCAGGCGCGGAAGGCCGCCGCATCCTCGAAGGTATCCTGGAGCGCATGGGCGTCGAAGGCTATGTCAACGTGCAGCATAGCACCTCTACCGGCCCCGAAGGCGAGACGCAGCATAGCATTATGCTGTACGTCGAGGGCCTCGACGAAGAGACGGTCGGGCTGATGATCGGGCGGCGCGGCGAGACGCTGCGATCGCTGCAGTTCTTGCTCAACACGCTCGTCAATCGGCATGTTGGCCGCTGGCCGCAGATCGTGATCGACGTTGGCAACTACCGCCAGCGCCGCCAGGAGTCGCTGGAGGGCCTGGCCCGCCGCGTCGCCGAGCAGGTTCGCACAACGGGTCGGCCACAGGTGCTCGATCCGATGCAAGCCTATGATCGGCGCATTATCCATATGGCGCTACGCGAGGATACGACGGTCTATACCGAAAGCTCCGGCGAGGGCGAGTCGCGGCGCATTACTGTGTTTCCTAAGAAGTAAGCCCGTATGACGCGCCTGCCAGGCTCAGATCGGGACTCTTGCTCGCCGATGTTGCTCAGATGATCGATTACGTCGCTATCGGCCACATTTGCGCCGACCTTCAGCCCGACGGTACGACGCGGCTGGGCGGGACGGCGCTTTTTGCTGCCCTGACCGCACACCGGCTCGGCCTGCGCACGGCAATTCTAACCGCGTGTACGCCTGAGTTCGATCTCTCGGCCATTCCCGCCGATGTGACGATCGTGCGCCAGCCTTCGCCGGAGACGACGATCTTTGAAAATCGCTACCATGCCGAGGGCCGCACGCAACTGCTGCACGCCCGCGCGGCAACGATCGATCTCCACGGTGTGCCCGCGCTCTGGCAGCGCGCGCCGATCCTGCATATCGCGCCGATCATTCAGGAAGTGCCGCATACGGTCGCTTCGCTGTTTCCTCAGGCATTGGTCGGCGTTACCCCCCAGGGCTGGCTCCGCAGCGTCGACGCCGACAAGATCGTCACGACGACTCCAGCGGATCTGCTTGAGCTGCCGCTGCTCGGCGTGCGCGTGGTGATCTTCAGCGAAGAAGATGTCCAGCATGATGAAGAGCTGGTCCGGCGACTGGCCCGGCGTATTCCGCTGGTGGTGCTGACGCGCGCCGAGCGTGGCGCGACGGTGTTCGAGGCCGGCCAGCCGACCGACGTGCCCGCCTTTCCCGCAGAGGTGGTCGATCCGACTGGCGCGGGCGATGTGTTCGCGGCGGCGTTTCTCGCGGCGCTGTGGCAGGGCCAGGCAGCCATCGCCGCGACGCGCTGGGCCTGCGCGGCGGCGGCGCGGGCGATCGAAGGGCCTGGCGTTTCGACGCTGCCGACTCTGGAGCAGGTCCAGCAGCGCTTGAAGATGCGGTGAGAGACGAGAACCAAGAACCGGGTGCCATGCCCAAAGGGCGCCCGGCGCACCAAGAACCAAAGCCGACAGGCCGGGGGTGAGGGCCTGAACAAAAGAACAAAGGAACAAAAGAACAAACTGCCCAAGTTTGTTGTTCCCTTGTTTCCTTGTTTCCTTGCTTCCCTACTCGTCCGACTCGCTCGAACCGGGCTCCAGAAACAGCTTATAAAAGCCGCCCTGGTTGCTCTGGTTGCTGCGGAACGACAGGTAGTGCGTGCCGACCGGCAGGCGCTCGCTCAGGTACAGCACGACATTCAGATTGCCCTCGCCATCGGCGTTGACATCGCCCAGGCCACGCACCGCGCCGTTGGGCAGCGTCAGCCAGAAGGAGACGCTCTCGTTCGGCGTGAAGCCCTCGCCGCTCAGCTCCAGCACCGAGCGCTGCGGACCACGGCCAATATCGACGGCAAGCGTCGCGCCCGGCACGTTGAGGCCGTTGCCGTATTGCAGCACAAACGGCGTGATCGCTGCGTTGCCGCTCTTGTTGCCGCGCGCCGTGAAATAGTGCCGCCCGACCGGAAGCTGACCCGGTAGGAACAGCGAGCCTGCAAACGCGCCGTCGCCGTCCGCCGCGATCTCGCCCAGGCCGATCACCGCGCCATCCGGCAGCGTCAGCCACAACGAAACCATCTCGCTGGCAGCAAAACCGCTGGCCGCAAACTCTACCGTGTCCAGTTGCCTGGCGGTCGCAGGGCTGAACGTCAGCCGGGTGCCCTCTGTCACCTGCGGACCGCGCCCCGGCAGAAGATAGAACTGGCCGATCGCGCCCTTGCCGCTGCGCTTGCCACGCACCGAGAAATGATGCAGGCCGGTCGGCAGCCCACTGCCAAGACCAAGCTCGATCCCGAAGGTGCCGCTCTCATCGGCGCGCAGATCGTCGTCGTCAAGACCCAGGACCGAGCCGTCGGGCAGCGTCAGCCACAGCCCAACCAGCTCATCGCTGTCGAAGCGGGAGCCGATCAGCGTGACGGTATCGCGCTGCCGCGACGCGGGAATATGCTTGCCGTTGACAACAACCGTCGTCAGGCCGATGACCTCAAGATTAGCGCCCTTCTCCTGAGCCACCGCACCGGCGGGCACGGCCAGAGCCGCCAGCAGCAGCACGGCTGCCAAGCGCCAGATCGCGAAGATGTTCACCGAGACGCTCCTTACTTCAATGGATGTTTTTCGTCGCATATGCCAAGGATGTGACCAGTGGATCAGAATAACCTCCTCTTTTCAGCACTCCTGAGCATTTGAAATAGAATGAGCGCAATATTGCGCAATGATTCAGAGAAGTATCATCGATAATGTGGGCATTGGACTCAAACAGCATCGGGTCTGCGCCATAAATATGAATGAATACGAATAAAAAAATATCATCTAGCACCGTAGATCTGGATAGTAAACGTTATCTTTGCTAAAGATAGGTTATTGATCACAACCTGGATGTAGAGCACGCATCATAGCATTCGTTACGTTATTCTACAACTCCTGGCAAAGCGCCCCTATGTGTAAACGCACGCGAAGGGTTGACAGGTACGGCCTGCCTGTGTATGATAGATTGTGTATAAAGTACACAAACAAGGATGATCATGCAGCACTCCGGCACAGCCTTTGATCTACCCAACAGCGAACGTCCTGCCGTCACGGTCGATGTGGTGATCTTCACGCTCCAAGATCGTGAGCTGCACGTCCTGCTGCTCAAACGCAGGTTCGAGCCATTTCGGGAGCGCTGGGCGATTCCCGGCGGCTTCATCAGGCTTGACGAGCCGCTGGAGCTGGCGGCCCGCCGTGAGCTAGCCGAAGAAACCGGGCTACACGATGTTTATCTGGAGCAGTTGTACACTTTTGGCGAGCCGGGCCGCGATCCGCGTGGCCGCGTGATCAGCGTGGCCTACTTCGCGCTGGTTCGCGCCGACCAGCAGACGCTCCACGGCTCAGAGGAGAGCTTCGATCTACGCTGGTTTCCGGTGCGCGGCGTGCCCTGCCCGCTGGCCTTCGATCACGATCATCTTTTGCGCCTCGCCGTCGATCGGCTGCGCTCCAAGCTCGAATACACGACCCTGGCGTTTCAACTTCTGCCCGAACTCTTCACCTTGCCGGAGCTGAAGCAGACCTACGAGCAAATTCTGGGCGAGCAGCTCGACCGGGGCAACTTTTACCGCAAAATCAAGGAGGCCGGAGTACTGGAGCCAGTCGGGCGGCAGCGTGAGAGCGGCGGGCGTCCGGCAGCGCTGTACCGCTTCCGCGCGGCGCGGCGCGAAGCTGACTTCGTGTTCCGCTGGCGTGAAGCTCGCACCGAAAGAGACAGGTAATATGCAGACACAGATCAACGGCTGTACGCTCGAACTTGTGCGCGGCAACATCGTCGAGCAGGAGGTCGATGCGATCGTCAATGCGGCCAACTCGTCGCTGCTGGGCGGCGGCGGCGTCGACGGCGCGATCCATCGCGCGGCGGGGCCGAAGCTGGGGCTGGAATGCTTGACGCTGCGCGGCTGCGCCACGGGCCAGGCCAAGATCACCAAAGGCTACCGCCTACCGGCGCGTCACGTGATCCACGCGGTCGGGCCGCGCTACCGCGACGGACGGCATGGCGAGGCCGAGCAGCTTGCCAGCGCCTACCACGCGAGCCTGGCGCTCGCCAGCCAGCACCAGCTTCAGCGCATCGCGTTTCCGGCGATCAGCAGCGGCATCTACGGCTATCCGCTCGACGAGGCCGCCACGATCGCCCTGCGCGCCGTGCTCGACTACCTCGGCACCCACGACGATCTCCGGCTAGTGCGCTTTGTGCTGTTCAACGACGAGACATACGATGCTTTTTGTCGTGCGCTGACCTCACTGACGCGCGGTGAGTCAGTCGAACCAGGAGCTTAACCTATGCTCAATCTTCTGTTAGTGCAGTGGAGGCCGCGCAAAGGCGACTACGACGGCAATCTCCAGCGCATCCAGGCGCTCTTCAGCCAGATCGCCACGCTCGATCCGCAGCCGGATGTGGTGATCTTCCCCGAAACGTCGCTCACGGGCTATTTTCTCGAAGGCGGCGTGCGCGAGCTGGCGCAGCCTGCGGCAATGGTCTTCGCCGATCTGCAAGCGGCCTATCTCGCCGCGCGTGGCTCCGACGCGCCGCCGCTCGACGTGGTGATCGGCTTCTACGAGATCTACCGCGACCGCTACTTCAACAGCGCGCTGTACGCGACGTTAGGCGGGGCGGAGAACAAAGAACGGGCGCCCTCTGGGCACACAAAGAACAAAGAACCAGGGAACAACGGAACAACAGAACAACGGAACCTTGAACTTGGAACGTGGAACCTTGAACTCGGCCCAGGGATTCGGCATGTGCATCGGAAGGTGTTTTTGCCGAGCTACGGCGTCTTCGACGAGGCGCGCTTTGTCGAGAGCGGGCATCATATCACGGCCTTCGATACGCGCTGGGGCCGCGCGGCGATCCTGATCTGTGAGGACGCCTGGCACTCGCTCACCGGCACGATCGCGGCGCTGGACGGCGCGCAGATCGTGTATATCGTCTCGGCGTCGCCCGCGCGCGGCACCTCCGGCGCAACGCCCGGCAACGTCGAGCACTGGGAGCTGCTGCTGCGCAACATGGCGAGCGAGCACGGCATCTATGTCGCCATCGCGCAGCTCACCGGCTTCGAGGGCGG
>DASUTC010000081.1 GCA_036374795.1 Herpetosiphonaceae bacterium | reverse complement strand
GCTGCACGATATGTCGGTGTTCACCAACAAGATCCTGAACCGGGAGTACACGCTGTGCTAGCGTGGTCGGGGGACGAGAGTTCAAAGTTCAAAGTTCAAAGTTGAACGAACTCGAAGCCTCGAACTTGAAACCTGGAACTTGAAACTTGAAACCTGGATGTCTATGTTGATTCCAACAGTCGATCCGGCGACGATAGGCTTTGACGTACCCTTTGTCGAATACCTGGAGATCGCGGCAGCGGCAGGCTTTCGCGCGGTTGAGTTTTCAATCGAGCACGCCAGATCGTTCGTTCAGGCACACTCGGCGCGGGATCTGGCGGCGCTCACTCGGCGGCTAAACATCGAGCTGGCGCAGTTTACCTGCGGCACGGGCGTACCGAGCAACGTCAGCGTCTCGGCGGGCGAGTTCGAGCAGAGCGTGCGGCGCTGGCAGGATAACTGCGCCTTCGCGGCGACACTCGGCTGCCGCCGCGCGTCGGTGCTGGTCAACAGCGCCAAGGGCAACGGCTACGAGGAGGACGGGCTTACGCTCACGGCGGGCGAGCTGCACGATCGGCTGCGGCTGCTCTGCGATCATGCCAGCGCGCACGGCATCACGGTAGCGGTGGAGTTTGTCGACGCGGAGATGATCGCGCTGGCGGGCGAGATCGTGGGCGGCGCTGGGCGCGATAATCTTGGGCTGCTGCTGGATACCTACGGACTCCACAAGGTGTCCGATCCGCTGGCCTATGTCGCGGCGCTGCCACAGGGCACGATCGTCTGGCTGCATCTGGCCGATACGGTCGTCGAGCGCTCGCAGCCGCCGGGCGAGTATGTCAAGCCGCTGCGGGTGCTGCCAGGCCAGGGCAACCTGCCGCTCGGCGCGATCGTCGAGGCGCTGCGGCGGCAGCATGGCTACCGGGGCTATGCCTCGGTGGAGGTCTATGGCTCGACGATCATGGCGCATCAGCCGTTCGGACGACGGGCTGATCTGGCGGCGGCAAGTCTCTTCGAGGGCGCGCTGCGCTCCTGGTTTGTGAGCGCCTAGCGGCATGGTAGACGCGGCGTTTTCGGATACGCTCATCGGGAGCGTGCTGGCGGAGTTTGGTGTCGCCACGTTCGACGGCGCGCGGCGGCTCGACAGCGCTTCGCCCAATGCGTCGTTCTGGATCACGGCTGGCGATCAGCACTATTTGTTGCGGTGCTGTCGCCGCGACCCGCGCCTGGAGCGGCTTCGCTGCTTGAGCGATGTGCAGCAAACGCTATCTCGGCTGGGCGTGCCGGTGCCACGGAGCTACGCCGCGCGCTCCGGCGAGCTGATCGTCGGGCGGGCCGGGCTGCTGTGGCAGTGCGACGAGTTCATCGCGGGCGAGAGCTACGACTACGCCAATCTCCGGCATACCGTCGAGGCGGCAAGGTGCCTGGGAGCGATCCACGCCTGCGCCGGGCAGATCCGGCCAGCGAGCTACTGCGGCTACGACCAATCGATCGAGCTGTGGTGGAAAGCGCCGGAGCGGCTGCTGGATGCGACCTGGCGGATCGCTGCGGGCTGCGCGGAGCGCGCCGATCTGTGGCGCGACGCCTGGAGCCGCTTCGCCGCGTTTGCCGGTCTGGTCCGCGAGTGGCTGCCGTGGTCGGTCTACACCACGCTGCCGACGCTGTGGACTCACGGCGATTTTCACGGGCTGAACATGAAGTATCGCGGCGATCGGCTTGTGGCAATCTTTGATTTCGAGTTCGCCGATCTGCGGCCACGCGCCTACGATGTGGCCTTTGCGCTGCTGATGCTGGCGCGCCAGGGTCGCGGCGGGTATGTTTTGCGGCCCGACCGGATTCGCTGTTTCATGCAGCGCTACCAGGCGACGACAGCGCCGCTTGCTCCGGCTGAGCGCCAGTCGATCCCTGCGATGATGCTTATTTCGCAGTTGCCCGATTATGGCTACCTGATGACGCTGGCGCGGCATAAAGGCGCGGCTGAGGTCGATCGTGCGGTGCAGTACTGGCTGAGTGTCCTGAGCGCGATCGAGGCGCAGCGCGAGATGCTGCCGGGCTGTCTCGATGTTGGCTGAGCATGGGACGAAAGAACAACGAACCGGGTGCCATGCGGGTGCCATGCCCAGAGGGCGCACAGAGAGCAAATGAATAAAGGAACAAGGGAAGAACCAAGCGCTGAGAACCAAGAACTAAGGAAGCTCGAAACTTGAAACTTGAAACTTGAAACTCGAAGCTCGAAACCGGGAGCGTCAGATGACTCTAGAGTATGCATTGTTCCATCGCTATGACGCCAAGATCGTCGTTGCCGCCGAGCGTGACATGATCGCCGAGCTGGAAGATCTGGCGGAGATCTACATCCCGATGCGGCGGGTCGACGGGCCGCTCCCCGGCGTCTGGACCGTCTCGTGCGGTCGCGAGGCTACACCGCCAGATCTCGGCTTCCAGCGTCTACTCGAAGAGTCGCCGGGCGAGCCGCTGCGCGAGACGTTTGTCAATGCCGCTGCGCGATGGATCATGCTTGATTTTGAGTCGCGCGAGTGGCAGGTGCAGAACACGCTGCGGATGATCAGAAACGTGCTGCGGGTCGAGCTGTACGAGGCCAGAGCGCTCTTTTTGCACGGCGCGATGGTCGATGTCGCTGGCGCGGGCGTGGCCTACCTGGGGCACAAATGCGCGGGTAAAACATCCTCGACGCTCGCGGCGCTGTCGCAGGAGGGTGTCAACTTCGTCAACAACGACGATCTGACCGTGCTGCCCTGGCTCGGCACGCCGCGCACGCTGGGCTGGCCGCGCGTAGTCGGCATCCGCTTCGACACAGTCGACGCGCTGGAGGCGGCGCATCCAAGGATGCGCGATCTGCGGCATGACCTGCGGCATCCAAGCAACCGAATCGAAAACCCGCCGCGCTACTTTTTTTACCCGAAGGAGCTGGCCGCCGCCTGTGGCCGCGCGGTTTCGCCTGAGGCCGATCTGCGCTTTTTTGTGTTTCCGCGCTTTTTACCGCGCGACTCCAGAGGCGCGTATCTTGAGCCGCTGCCGAAAGCGGAAGCTCTTGAGCTGCTCAGGCAAAATCTGGAGCCGGTGCCCGATAAATACAACCTTTTCCTGCACGACTACTACACCTTTCCCGATCGGGCCTACCTGAACGAGCAGCTCGAAGCGCTGGTCGAGCGAGTACCCGCCTACGTGCTGCACCAATCGTTCTCTTCGCTGGTGGACGGCGCGAAGCTCATAGTCTCGCTGGCGACGAGCTAGCCGGGGGCGCAGAACAAAGAACAACAGAACAAAAAGAGAGAACTAAGAACCAAGAACCGAGGACGAACAACGTTGAACTTGGAGCTCGAAACGAGGAAGCCTGTGTCCGATCGGATGGACCGTTTACAAGCAGATTTTACTTTCGAGACATTGAGCCGCCTGCTGCTGACGGAGCGGGATTGGGAGCAGGCGCGTCGGGCGGTCGACGTGTTCCGGCAGCGACCGGCGCTGCTTCAGCGGTTTCTCGACAATCCGAAGACGGTCAGCATCGTCTATCACAACCTGATCGAGGCCAGTACGCGCTGGCCGGGCAGCGTAGCAGCCGAGGCGCTGGAGCAACTCAAAGCCATGTGCGATGATCGGATTGGCCGCCGTGATGCGTCGTTCGACGAGATGCTGGAGATCGTCGTGGCTGCCCGGCGCGAGCTAGGCATCGAGATCCTGCTGATCAAAGGCTACTCGGTCGGTCGGTTCTATCCCGCGCCGTACGAGCGGCTGACCAACGATGTCGATTTCATGTTTCGCACGGTCGAAGATGCCTATGTCTTTTACGAGTGGATGATCGATCAGGGCTACACGCAGCACGAGAAAGAGATCTCATGGTTCAAGCAAGATGCGGCGGGCAGAGTCTACGGCCAGATCAACCTGCTCAACGTGAAGCAGCGCCACCGGCTGCGCTTCGATGTCCACTACACCTACTACTCAATCGGCTACTCCGGCTACCTGGACGAGGATCTATGGCAGCACGCGCTGCCGGTCACGGTGCGCGGCGTCGAACTCCTGGTGCTGAAGCCGTCCTACGCGCTGATCATCCTGTTCGCGCACCTACTGTCGCACGGCTATGTGCTGGTCAAAGACGTGAACGACGTCGCGGCGATCCTGCTCAACGCGCGGTTGGACTGGAACGAGGTTGCGAGTCTCGCGGCGCGGAGCCACCTCGACGGCATTATGCGGCACGTGATTCAGCGCGTCGCGGCCCTGTACGATCATCCGACGATCCAGGCGCAGGCGCGGCAGGCGCTCAAGGTGCTGAGATCGGCCAGACACACGCGGCTCTGGCGCTTCTATCGGCGCAGCCGCTATCTGCGCGCCGCCGTGAATGCGATCTACAACTATCAGGCCGAGCGCTCGCGCACCGGCAAGCGATGGCACAGCCTGCAAGGCGCGTTCGAGTGCCTGGTCTACTACACGCGCAGCTTCGATCTGGCGCTGAGGCCACGTACCCGGCAGGAGCGGCTGGCCCTGGCGCTGATCTCGACGCCGAAGCTGCTCGCCGGTGGCGTGACACCCAGAACGTGCGTCCGGCTCTACGAGTTGGCGGCGGTAGAGGGCCTGGCCGAGCCGCCGAGGTTGCCCGTGGCGCAGCATACGTACGGCCAGGGCAGGCTCGTCTACGTCGAAGACGAGCATGTCGGGCTGATCCTGAGCAACCGGCACGCCTACCTGCCGACGATCGATTACATCCTCGATCCGCGCCAGATCGAAGCGGGCCGAGCGCTGGTGCGGCAGCTTGTCGCGGCGCGGGAGGCGATCCGTGAAGCGGTATGAGCACTGGCCGCCGAACGAGGAGGCGATCCTTGAGTCGATCCGCCAGTCGTTCCAGTCGGGCCAGTGGTGGCACAGCCAGGGCGCTGCCGTTCGTGAGCTGGAGACGCGCTTTGCCCGGATGCACGATGCCCGCTTTGGACTTGCCACGTGTAACGCGACGCTGGCGCTCGACGTTCTGCTGCGCGGCCTTGGCATCGGACCCGGCGATAACGTGGTGCTTCCGGCCTACAGCTTTTACTCGCCGGTCTACAACGTGGTGCAGGCCGGAGCGACGCCGGTCTTTGTCGATGTCGATCCCGACACGCTGACGCTGGATCTCGATCAGCTTGCGGCGCTCGATCTTACCGATGTGAAGGCGGTCATCGCCGTGCATATCAGCGGCTCCGTCGCGCGACTAGATCGTCTGGCCGAGCTGTGTCGCGCGGCGCAGGTTCAGCTCATCGAGGACTGTGCGCAGGCGCACGGTGCGAGCTATGCCGGTCGGGGCGTCGGAAGCTGGGGCGTGGCCGGATTTTTTAGCTTCGGCGGCGCGAAGCTGATGAGCAGCGGGCAGGGCGGCATCATCACCACCTCGGACGAGGAGCTGTACGAAACATGCTACGCGATCGTGCATCGCGGGCGGGGCGTGGGCGGCGGCGTCAATCGCCGTGGCATCCTCGGCGGCAACTATATGCTCGCGGATCTCGCGGCGGCGATGCTGCTGCCACAGCTGGACGTGCTGAACGCACTGTGCGAGCAGCGCGCGCGCGTGATCGATTTTTTGGAGCAGACGCTGCCGACGATCCCCGGATGCAGCATGCTCAAGCCGTATCCGCAGGTGACGTGCCGTGCGCAGTACATGTACTCGTTCCGCTACGAGGCCGCCGGAGACGATCGAGATGCGCTGCTCGACCGTGCCAGGCAGCGCCAACTGCCCTTTATTCCGGGCTACAACTGCCTCGCCGACGAGAAGCGTCTCTTCAACCAGTACGCGATCGATCGGTCGTATCCGGTCGCGCGCGCGGCCCAGACGAGCGTGATCGGTATTTTTCACCCGTATTTGCTGCATGAATTGGACTACTGGCAGGATGTCGTAGAAGCGTTCGCCGCGATGGTGCAATAGCCCCTAGGCTGTGGTCATGTGTGTAGAGGAGCGAGACGATGGGACAGGCATACGTACCGGATCTTCAGCTCGGCCCCGAATGGGCGCTGCTTGAGCTATCCTGTAGAGGACTTGCTACGCCTGAGGAGCGGCAGCTCTTCGAGCAGCTCGTCAAAATGCCGATGCTCAACTGGGGCGAGCTGCTGGAGCAGGCGATTCGACATAAGACTCTGCGGCTGCTCACGTATCATCTTGAGCAGACCGATATGATCGAGGAAGTGCCGCGCTACATCAAGCATACGATGATCAACGCGATGCGCCTGGGCCTGTATGAGATCGAGATCTACCGCCGCGAGGCCGCGCGGATCGTCACAGCCTTTGCCGAGGCGTCGATCCCGATCGTCGCGACCAAGGGCATCGCGTTCGAGTCGACGATCTACCACGGATCGGGCGCGCGCTACATGGGCGATCTTGATTTCATGCTGAAGCACGACTACAAAGATCGCATCGTCGAGATCATGGGCGGCCTTGGCTACGCCGAGGGACGGCGCGACTGGGCCAAAGGTCGCGCCCTGCCCGTCACGCGCAAGGAGAAACTGATCTACCAGATGAGTCCTGATCATCTGCCCAAGCTGATCAAGCTGAATAACGATCGCTTCGTGCCGACGACGGTCGTCGATTTTGCGTTTTCGATGACCTGGACCAATAGCGAGTACGAGATTCCGCTGGACGACGCCTTTCAGACGCGAGCCTACCAGCCGATCCCGCAGATCGACGATGTGCAACTGCCGGTCTTCGGGCCGTCGTACCACTTCCTTTTTACGATCCTGCATTTCTTCCGCGAGGCCTGGTTTGTCAGGCTGTGGAGCACCAACGCCGACGTGAACCTGATCAAATGCGCCGACATCATCTTGTTCTGGCAGCGGCATCCTGAGCTGCACACGCAGGCATTCGCCGATCTGCTGCGCAGCTATAACATCGTGCAGCCGGTGATCTGGGTGCTGGCGCATATCGATCGCGCGTTTGGCACCGATATGGTGGAGGTGCTTGCGATGCAGGATGCCGTGAGCGAGGATTGGCTTTCAAGCCTGAAGCCGTCGGGCACGACCGCCGACCGCTGGCGCGGCACGATGCGCGAGCGGCTGCGCTCTAAAAATCGGCTTGAGCTGCTGGCCGATGCCTGACGGCTGGGGCTCATAGCGAGAACAGCGAAACAAAGAACAAAGGATACGATGTTTGTGCGCCGGGCGCCCATGCCGGGGTACCCTTTGGGTCTGGCACCCGCATGGCACCCGGTTTCGTTGTTCTCTGGAGGAGCACAGCGCTACATGGATCGCACGGGTCGTCTTCAGTTAAATGCAGATTGGGTGCTGCCGATCGCCACGCCTCCGATCCGGCGCGGCTGCGTTGTCGTCGAAGGCAGCCGGATCGTGTTTGTCGGCGCGCAAGACTCCGCGCCGCAGCTCGGTGCCGAGGTGCGCGAGTACGGCCCGGCGATCCTCATGCCGGGCCTGGTCAACGCCCACTGCCATTTGAACTATAGCCTGCTGCGCGGTCGACTCGATTTCAGCGATGCCTTCTGGACCTTGAAGCAGATCAGCCTGATCAAGCATCAAGTGCTGACCGAAGAAGATACCCGCGCGGCGGTCGCCTTCGGCGCGCTCGAATCGATCCGCTTTGGCATCACCACGGTTGCCACCGTCGTCGACCGGCATTACCTGTACACGCCGCGTCTGAGCGCTGCCCTGGGCCTGCGCACGATGGGCCTGCTGAGCATCAAGCGCAAAACACCGCAGCTAGAAACGCTCGACGCGCTGCTGGCGGAGATCGCCGGGCCGCAGCAGGACGGCCTGCTCTCGGTTGGTCTGATGCCGCATACCGTGTACAGCCTCGCGCCCGAACGGCTGCGCGAGGTCAGCCGCTACGCAGCGCGGCGCGATCTCAGGGTGTTCATCCATCTGGCCGAGCTGCGCGAGGAGCTGGATTTTTTCAAGCGGGTGCCACGAGCCTACACCGAGGTGGGCGAGGGCCTGCGGCTGTTCTACGAGAACAACGACGCCGTGAGCAGCCCGGTCGACGCGGCCTATCAGGCGGATCTGCTGACGAGCCGAACCGGCGCGGTCCACTGCGCGCAGCTCGACGATCGAGACATCGAGCTGCTGCGGCAGGCTGGCAGCTCCGTGGTGCTCTGCCCGCATACGAATCTGCGCATGGGCAACGGCCTTGCGCCTGTGCATAATCTGCTCGCGGGCGGCGTCGAGGTTTGCCTGGGCACGGACAGCGCCGCGACCAGCAGCCGCTACGATCTGTTCGACGAGATGCACCTGCTGGCCTTTGCCAGCCGCATGGCGCAGCCGCACCTGCCGGAGCTGGCATCGGAGTGGATTGTGCGCGCGGCGACGTTGAGCGGAGCGGCGGCGCTTGGCCTGGACGATCAGATCGGCTCGCTTGAGCCTGGCAAGTCCGCCGATCTGATCGCGGTCGCGCTTGACCCGCTGGCGTGTATGGGCATCGATAATCCGTACGATCTCCTGGTCTATGTCTGCCGCTGCACCGATGTCTGTCTGACGATGATCGACGGGCGCGTGCTCTACCAGCGCGGGCATCTGCTGATCGACGAGGCCGAGGCGATTCTTCAGCAGGCGCGCGCCGCGACGGGCCACATCGGGGAGCGGCTGCTGCATGCTCCGGTGCTGCCGATCTCAAAGGAGTCGACCGAATGAGCCACGAGCCAGGGACGGTTGCCGAAGCGTTGCGCCGGAGGATCGGGCCGCAGATCACGATCGCCGAGGCGCGCAGGCTGAGCGTCGGCTTTGGGCACGCGGCCTGGTACCTGCGGACGGTAGAGCAGGGCGCGTTCTTGCTCAAGATCGCCACGCGGCAGCCGACCGACTACTACTTCGCGAATGAGATTCACGCGCAGCAGCGCATGCTGCAACACGGACAGCCCGTGCCGGAGATCGTCGCGGTCTGCCACGCGCCCAACGAGCTGGGCCAGCATTTCTATATCCAGCGCTGGATACCGGGAGAGGATGGCACGACCGCCGTGGCGGCGATGTCGGCGCGGCAGCGCAGCGCGTTTGCCTGCGATTTTGGGCGGGCGGTCGCGCTGATGCATCGGATCGAAGGCGCGGCCTTCTCCGAGGATGCGCTGGGCGAGAACGTGCTGCCCTCCTGGCGGGATCTGTGCGCCACACGCCTATCGGACCTGATCCGGTCGAATGTGCAGGCGGCAGTGCTGCCCCCCGACCGGCTTGCGATCGTCGAGGAGCGCTGTGCCCGCATGATCGCCGAGCTTGCATCCGACATCGCGCCGGTGTTTACGCACCGCGACCTGTACTTGCCGAATACGCTGGTGCATGAGGGCAGGTTCAAGACCGTTATCGACTTCGAGAGCGTGCGATTTTACGATGGCCTCTGGGATTTTGTAAAGCTCTACGCCTGGGTCTTTCGCCACTATCCAGAGATGGAAGCGCCGTTTCTGGCGGGCTACCGGAGCGCGCAGCCGTGGCCCGCCGACGCGGCCAGGCGGATTTTGCTGTACCAGGGCCTCGAATATTTGGCCGCGCTGCCCTACTTCGCGCGGCAGTATCCGAGCCCGGATCGGCTGCGCGAGTTTCAAGGCTTGATGGCGCAGTGGCTCTCCGAGCGCGCGGTATCAAGTATGGGGTGAGGTGTGCTTTGACCGATCGGGCTGTTCTTGTCACGGGAGCCAATAGCGGCATCGGCGCGGGGATTACGCGGCTGCTGAGCGCATCGGGCTACGCTGTGCTCGGCACGTACTTTTCGCATCCGGAGCGCGCCGACGAGCTGCGGTCCAGCCTGAGAGCCTCCGGCGGACGAGTGGCTATGGTCCAGGCCGATCTGGCCGATCCGCTGTACGATTATCACGGCCTGGTCGCGGCGGCGATCGATGAGCTTGGCGATCTTAACGCCGTGGTCAACTGCGCCGCCGAGGTCAGCACGATTCGCTTTCGCGACGTGACGACGGACGACTTCGATCGGCTGATCTGCCTCAACTTACGCGCGCCGCTCTTTATCAGCCAGGCGGCGTTTCTGGCGCATCAGGCCGGAGTCTGCCGCCTGACGGCGATTGTGAACATATCCTCCGTGAGCGACCGCTATGTCTGGCATGGCCCGGCCTATGAGGCCAGCAAGGCGGGGCTGTCGATGATTACGCGCTCGATCGGCTTCGAGCTGGCGCAGGCCGGGATTCGCGTCAACGCCGTCGCGCCCGGCAGCGTTGCCTCGGAGCGGTCGCTGGCCGAGCCGGGCTGGAGCCGCGAGCTGATCGGCGAGATCGTCCCGATGGGGCGCGCTGGCGAGCCGGAGGATGTGGCGAACGTCGTCCATTTTTTGCTCTCGGATGCGGCGGCCTATCTCACCGGCCAGGTGCTCTACGTCGACGGCGGGCTGTCTCTGCGGTTGTAGAGAACGAAAGGGCCGTCAGGCCGGAGGTGTGGGATGTCCCCCACCAATTCCTCCCCGCTCCTATCGCACACGAGCGGGAACGGGACCCGCGCGGATGGGGAAGGGCGGGCGCCAGACCGGGTGCCATGCCGGGTGAGGGCCTGTCGATAAACAAAGAACAAAGGGACGGGGCTGGAACTTGAAACTTGAAACTCGCAACTCGCAACTAAGCGCCGTCAGGAGCAACAGAGCATGTTTCCAAAGAGTCATCAGCTTTCCGATCAACTGCGCTCGCTGGTGCCGAGCGGCGCGCACGCCTTTTCAAAAGCGGCGGATCAATGGCCCGCGTGCTCGCCCAGGATGCTCTCACACGGCAAGGGCGCGTGGGTCTGGGACATCGACGGCAACCGCTACGTTGATTGGTTTACCGGGCTGACGACAGTTTCGCTGGGCCACGCCTATCCCACGGTGATCGAGCGGGTCGCGGCGCAGCTTGCGCAGGGCCAGAACTTTCAACTGCCGACCGCGCTGGAATACACGGCGGCGCGGACCTTCCTCGACACGATCGCCCTGGCCGAGATGGTCAAATTCGCCAAAGACGGCAGCACGGTTAACGATGCCGCGCTGCGCCTGGCGCGAGCCTATACCGGGCGCTCCTATGTCGCCAAGTGCCGTGACCAGCCGTTCTTTAGCTACGGCGACTGGTTCATCGGCAAGACGCGCTGTAACAACGGCATTTTGCCGGAAGCCTACCAGTACACGCTGGAGTTTCCGTATAACGACCTTGAGTATCTGGAGCGGCTGTTTGCGACCTATTCGGAGCAGATCGCGGCGGTGATCGTCGAGCCGGTGCGCTTCGATCGTCCGCAGCCCGGTTTTCTGGAGGGTCTGCGCGATCTGTGTACCCGCGAGGGAGCGCTGCTGATCTTCGACGAGGTAGTTACGGGCATGAAGTACCACCTCAACGGCGCGCAGGCCATGTTCGGCGTGCAGCCCGATCTGACGACCTGGGGCAAGGGCATCGCCAATGGCTTTGCGCTGTCGGCGCTGACGGGGCCGCGCGCGATCATGGATCTGGGCGATACAACGCAGCACGACGGCACGCGCATCTTCCTGCTCTCGTCGACCCACGGCGGCGAGAGCAGCAGCCTGGCGGCGATGATCGCAACTGTTGAGACGTTTGCCGCGCACGATCTGATCGGCCAGAACTATGCCTGTGGGCGACAGCTCCGCGAGCAGGGCATGACAATCCTGGCCGAGTACGGCATCGCCGAGCAGGTCGAGTTCATCGGCTACGATTGCTTCCTGGCGATGAAGTACCGCGACGCGCAGGGGGCGGAGTCGCGCGCGTTCAGGACGCTCTTTTTTCAGGAGTTGGTCAAGCATGGCGTGCTGTTTCGCGGCATCTTCTACCCCACGGTGAGCCACCGCGACACAGAGCTTGACGCAACGCTGGCGGCATTCCGCCGTGCCGCCGAGACGTACCGGGCCGCGCTTGAGCAGGGCGTCGAGCGCTATCTGGTCGGCCCGCCGATCGAGCCGGTCTTGTAGGCGACGTGCGGGGCCGCGCCCCGTGGTTACGACGAGCCAGGCTGTGGATCGGCCTCCTCCGGCGGCGCTGGCGCTGGCTCGTTCTCGCCTCGCCAGAGCCGCTGCATCTCCTCGGATGTTTTCAGCAAGCCTTCAAGCGTGCCTGTCGCCGCGACGCGCCCATCTTTGAGCACAATAATCTGCGTGGCGCGTTGGAGCACCTGCCGCCGGTGTGAGGCGACCAGGCAGGTTTTATCGCCGCGCGCAAAGAGCTGATTCCATAGGGCCTGCTCCGTCTCGACATCGAGCGCGCTGGAAAGATCGTCGAAGATCAGCAGCTCAGGATCGCGGACGAACATACGGGCCGCTGCCGTACGCTGCCCTTGCCCGCCGGAGAGCTTGACGCCGCGCGTGCCGATCATCGTGTCTAGGCCGTGCTCCAGCGTGGCGACATCACGATCAAGCACCGCAAGCTGCGTCGCCTCCGCCAGCCGCACGCGGTCTTCGGGCAGGCCCAGCAAGATGTTGTCTTTGAGCGTGTCGCTGAAGAGATGCGGCACCTGGGGGGTGTACGCGCTGCGCGGCGGCACAAAGAAGGCCGCCGGATCGGCTACGTCCTGTCCGTTCCAGCGGATCTGGCCGCGCTCTTTGGGCAGCAGGCCGAGCAGCACGCGCAGGCAGGTCGTTTTGCCGGAGCCGACACGTCCGGTGATCACGGTCAGCGAGCCGCGCTTGAGCCGAATGTCGATGCCTTCGATGCCGCGTCCGGTGTCGGGATAGTGATACGTTAGATCGGTCGCCTCAAGATGATCGAGGAGATCGGCGCTGGTTTTTACGGGATGGATCAGCGCCGGAGGCTCAGGGCCGCGCAGGTAGAGCGGCTTGGGCGCGACAAGCTGCTTCAGAGACGCGCCGTGCATCAGGCTCAGCAGGCGCTCGAACGAGACGCCCGTGCGAATGTACTGCGTGCGGAAATTGCCGATGAACTGAACCGAGCCGGTCACGATGCCAAGGTAGGCGCTGAAAAGCGCAAGATCGCCCGCGCGGAAGGGATCGGAGCGGATCGTCAGCGCGACCATCAGCAGCAGCAGGCCGGTCCCGATCGCCGTCGAGCTGCCCATGAAGGCGTTGACGGTGTTGTTGAGCACGGCGTCGCGAATATCCATCGTCATGCGCCGGTCGTTGAGCGCGTCGAAGTGCTTGACGACACGCGCCTCCGCGCCCGCGACCTGGATCGCCTGCACTGCGCCGAAGATCTCGCCGATCGCGCCCGTCACCTGGCTGGTCGCCTCGCGGCTGGCCTGGCGGTAGGTGTGCAGCCGGGTCTTGGCCTTCTCGGCAATCGCGATGATGCAGGCCAGCGGAATGAAGACGCAGAGCGTGATCAGCACATTGACCTGGAGCAGGATCACAAACGCGACGATCGCAAAGACGATGTTGGCGACCATGTTGTTGAGCGGAGAAAAGAGGATAAACGCGGCCCATACGTCGTCGCGAAAGTTGCTGATCGCGGCTCCGGTGGAGCCTGGCAGGGCTTGCGCGCCCGGACGCTGGAGGATGCGCTCCAGAAGGTTGTATTGCAGCAGCTTGACGATCGAAAACTCGGCGTCGGCGAAGCTCATTCTGCCGATCGACCGCAGCACGGCGATGATCACGTTGATCCCGAAGTACTGCGCCAGCAGCGTCAGCAGCACGACGCTGAAGCTAAGCTGCCGCGATCCCGTCGCTGTCTCAAGCTGATTGAAAAACGATTGCTGGACCAGGCCCAGCAGGATCACGAAGGCTTTTTCCAGAAACGGCGTCAGCGCCAGGAGGATGAAGATGATCGGCTTGTGGCGGATAAACTGCCACAGCCCGTAGAATGGGTAGCGCTGCTTGCGATCAGCCGTGGTCATGCCATCACCTCCTCCAGCCCGACTCGCAGCAGCGCCACAAAGCGCGAGCCGGGATCATCCGCCAGGGCCGCCCGCCGACCATATTCGAGGATCTGGCCGTCCTCGATGATCAGAATGCTGTCCGCGCGCTGGATTGTGGCGAGCCGGTGCGCGATGATGATCGCGCTGCGGTTGTGCAGTAATGTGCCGATCGCCTGCTCGATCAGGTGCTCCGTCGCGGGGTCGAGCCTGGATGATGCCTCGTCGAGGATCACCAGGCTGGGATCGGCCAGGAAGACGCGGGTAAACGCTAAGAGCTGCGCCTGTCCGGCGGACAAGCCGCCGCCCGCCGTGAGGATCGTGTCCAGGCCGTCGGCCAGCGAGCGATACCAGGGCATCAGCCCAACGTCGTCCAGCGTAGCAAGGATCTGCGCGTCGCCGATCGCCGGATCGAAGAAGGTCAGATTGTCGCGCACGCTGGCGTGGAAGAGCTGAACGTTTTGCGTCACCAGTCCGATCCGTTTGCGCAGGTCGCGCAGCGCCGCCTGGCGCAGGGGCAGATCGCCGATGCGGATCTCGCCCTCCTGCGGATCGTAGAGCCGAAACAGCAGGTGCGCGATCGTCGTTTTGCCGCTGCCGGTTCGACCGAGCAGCCCCAGCACCTCGCCCGGCTGCACGTGGAAGCTAACATCGCGCAGGACCGGCTCGTCGGCAACATAGCCAAAGGTGACGCGCTCGAATGCTACCGCCAGCGGGCCTTCCGGCAGCGGCTTGCCAGCGCCATCGGTCACGGCGCTGCGGGTAGCAAGCAACTGCTCGACGCGGCGCAGCGATGCCTCGGCCTGCTGGAGATCGTAGAGCTGCGAGCGGATCTGCTGAATCGGCTGCGTGATCTGGTTGGCGTAGGCGAACATCAGATAGACCACGCCCAGCGAGATCGCGCCCGTGCTCCAGAGATACGCTCCCAGCGCCAGCACCAGGATGATGCCACATCCGAACAGGAAGTACGATCCCACGTACAGCAGACAGCCGAGCGAGTTTGCCTTCCACATCACGGGATACCACTGGCTCGATAGCTGGAGGAATCGTCGCAGCGTATAGGCGGTCGCGTCGTTGGCGCGAAGATCCTCGGTGCCCGCCAGCCGCTCGCTCAAGAAGCCGAAAAACGTGGCGCTCATCCGGCGCTGCTGCTCCCACACCGGCACGGACAGGCGGCGCAGGTAAGTCAGGAAGGCAAAGACCAGCATCACGTAGAGCGTCATGGCGATCCCGACAAACCACGAGATGCCGAAGAAGAGCGTGAGCACCACCAGCAGGACGATCGCGTTGCTCAAGACGTTGATCACAAAGAGCGAGAAGAAGTTGGAGAGCTGCGTCACATCGCCGTCGATGCGCTCGATCATCTCGCCGGGCGTTACCGACGTGTGATAGCGCATGTCGAGCGAGAGACAGTGCGCCACCAGATCGCGGCGCAGGCTGTTGGTTGCGGTCCAGGCTACTCTGGCGCTGACATAGCTGGCAAGCACCGACGCGAACTGGTTGAAGATGGCGATGACCAGAAAGAGCAGCGCCATCGTCAGCAGATACGAGAATGCGCCGTCAGCAGCAGCGGCGTCGATGAAACGGCTGAGGATTTGAGGATTATAAACTTGCAGCCCAATGTTGGCGAGGATCAGACAGGCCATCACGACGAGCTTGACCCACTGCGGTTTGAGGTAGGTCGCGAATAAGGACAGGTACCGTCTTAGTGGGATGCGCATGCGCCACTCCTGCTAGTGCGCCGACAGGCCGGGCGGGTGCCCTTTGGGCAAAGGAACAAAGGAACAAGGAAACAAAAGAACAAAAGAAGAACAACGAGCAACGTTTTATATAGATCCACGCAGCATATCTGCCGCCGCGTCGATCACCGACGCTGCCGACAGTGTAGTCAGGCAATCGCGGGTTGCACATCCCTCTCTGCTACCAACGTCGTGTCCACGCAGGTAACACGGCATACAGGGTAGCTCCTGCCGCACGATCCTGCTGCGCGTGGGATCATCCGGCGTGTATGGGTGCCATGCACGATGGTTGGTCGGGCCGAAGATGCCGACGGTCGGGGTGTTGACGGCTGTGGCGAGATGCATCAGGCCCGAATCGTTGCCGACGAGCAGATCGCACTGCGCGATGATCGCTGCCGTGAGCAGAATATGCTCGCGGCCCGACAGGCTGGAGCATGACATGGCCGATCGCATCATCTGCGCAACCTGGGAGCGCAGATCGGCCTCTTCGGGGCCGCCCAGCAGCAGGAGTTGCCCCCCGAACTGCTTGTAGAGCGCGTCCGCCACCTGTGCGAACCGCTCCGGCATCCAGCGCCGCGCGATCACCCGTGGATCGCAGCCTGGATGCATCGCAATGATTGGCCGACGAGCGCTCAAGCTGCACATGAACTCGCGCGCCTGATCGTGATATTCGGCGGGCACCGGAAAGAACAGTCCTCGTTCGCGGACCAACGCCCCGGCAGCTTCGACGACGCCTATGCAATACTCCGCCTGATGCAGCGCGCCGAATCCGGCGTCTGGCACTCGCACGTTGAGAAAATCGCCATGCCCGTTGTCGAGGCCGATGCGCCATGTCGCGCCAGTGATACGCACGAGCATGTGCAGCAGTTGAATACGCGCTGCCGGGAAAAGATGCTCAAGGATCAGCACGGCATCGTATCGCCCGGCGCGCAAGCGACGCACCAGATCGATCGAGATTTGTGTGTGCGGCGGAGTGTCCTGATCGGGTTGCAGTACCAGATGAGCGGGTAGCACGATGATGTCGTCGAGCAGATTCAGCCGCTCAAGGACCTGTTTGGCAAGCGTACTCTGCGCAACGAGATCGATGCGCGCCTGCGGGTATGCCTGACGCAGCGCCCGCAGCGCCGGTGTGGTCAGCACGTAGTCGCCGATGCCGCCAAACTTAACGACCAGCAGCCGAGTATTCCGGTTGAGATTGATGACTGGGAAGCTAGAATCCATTGATCACGACCTTCGATCGCCAGTTTCAAGTTTCAAGTTTCGAGTTCTGTAATCTCGTCCTTGCTCCTTTGTTCCTTTGTTGGTTTATTCTCTGTTCAGGCCGATGCCTGTCGCGCAAAGCGCAGCAAATGTGATATATCGCCGCAGCGCTCAAGCTGCCAGGCTTCACCGTCGCAATCCAGCCGCGTCACGCTGCACAGCCCGATATTCAGCGTAGTTTCGGCAGCTCCCGTCAGCGCGGCGATCGTCGCGGCGATCACATGCCCGTGGCCCACAACCACGATATTGCCGTCGAGACGCGCAAGGATGCCCTGGATCGCGGTGGCTGCCCGGCGCTGCATCTGCTCCCAGGTTTCGGGATAGATCGGCGCGAGCGCCGGTACGTAATGCGGATCGATCTCGGCGAAGCGGGCGGCACGCTCGTGCGGCTGAGCGATCTGCGGGTCGGCATCCATCCAGGCAGGATTGAGCCACTCGCCGATGCCCGGCTCGACCGATAGCGGCAGGTGGAGCGCCTCGGCGATGTAGTGCGCGGTTTCCAGCGCCCGCAGATAGGGCGAGGCGATGATGTGGGCGATCGGCTCGTTTTTGAGGCGGCGGGCCAGCACTCGCGCCTGGACAATGCCCTGTGCCGAGAGGTGCGGATCGTGCCGGTTGTCGGTATCGCCGTACCACTGCGGCTGCTCCATGTCGATCCGATGCCCGTGGCGGCATAAGAATAACGAGCGCGTCATACGATCGGGCGGAGAAGATTCCGTGTGCGCCATCGCGTACCCTCACATACTGGAAGCTGGGAATATGAACCCTGAAACAAGGTCTGGATGCAGCGCGCGTCGATTGGATCTGCCGATCACAGCAGATCCATGCGGCGGCGTTACACGACGGGAACCGATAGGGCTATCTTACAACGCCGTCCTTTTTTTTGCTACTTTTTAACCATCGGCGAATGTCCTAATCAACGGTATCGCAAGCGGCTAAAGCAAGTTGGGTCATCGCTTGCTTGACGCGCGTCAGAGGCGTGTGCTACTATCCGGCACGATATGATTTAAACGACTTTAAATCATCGCGCTGCTCGATCCACGCCTCTAGCACAGTCGTAGCCATTCCTATCGATGGGTATCGTTGCTCTTAAGCCCGCTCACGCTGCCCGAAGCGACCTTCAATGCCGCGTATGGCTGCTGCTTTGAAATACCCGCGACGATAAACATACCATCGACCAGCGAGGGAGTCCGCCGATGAAGATCCTGTTCTGCGTGACGAAGTCGGACCTGAAAACGCCTTTTCTGCAACAGCCCGTAGAGGTGCTGTACACCGGCACGATCTTGCAGCAGATGGGGCATGACGTTGCGGTCTGGGATGTGCGCGTTGGCTCGATGACCGAGCCGGAGCTGAGCCAGCACTCCCCCGATCTCGTCTTTTTAGTGACGCAGACCTACGACCTCAGCCAGTGCTACGCGCTGACGCTCAACGGAGCGAAAGATACCGTGCAACTGCTCCGCGCGGCGCTGCCGGGCGTTCCGATCGTCACCGTGGGCATGCACGGCAGCATCGAGACAGCCGTTACAAGCCGTACCCTGGATACGGATCTGACGCTGCCGGGCGAGCTTGAGTCGGCGATCCCCTGGCTCGTGGAGCACTACCAGAACGATCCCCACTTTTTGGCGCGACCCTTGGCGGCAGACGCGGTTCCACTCCAGGTCGATCCGGCCACGCTGCCGGTGCCGAACTACTCGCTGATCGATGTGGAAGCGTATCGCGGCGAGGTGATCGATCGGGAAAGTCAGCGGATCCGCTACGACAAGGCCGGTCTGATCTTTGCGAATCGCGGCTGTCCCTACACCTGCGCCTATTGCTTTGTCTGGTTTGGCAGAAAGATTCGCTACCGTCCCGTCGCGCTGATCATCGAGGAACTGCGGCAGCAGGCTGCTCACGGCGTGCGTCATTTTTTCTTCCTCGACTACACCTTCACGCTGGATAAGCAGTGGGTCCGGCAGCTCTGTACGGCGCTGAAAGCTGCCGAGCTGGAGGTTAGCTGGATCTGCCAGACGCGCTGCGAACGTGTCGATCGGGAATTGCTTCAGGAGATGAAAGATGCCGGATGCGCGGGGATTTTCTATGGCGTCGAGTCGCCCTGGATCTCGCAGACGCATATGGTCAAGCCAACGCCGCGCGAGGTGATCGACCGGGTGATCCGCGAGACGAACGAGGTTGGGATTCGCTGCTTCCTCTTTATTTTGCTCGGCCTGGAGAACCAAGATCCGGCGATTGCGCGCCAGCTTCTCGATTGGCTGTCGGAGGTTCCGGCGACCTTTCACTATAGCCTGCTGCTGCCGCGACCGCATACCACGCTCTGGGACATGCACGCGCCTGCGGACATCCGCATCACCTCATGGGAGGACTTTGCCGCCGTCTCACAGTCGATCGGGCAGCAGCATTACTGGTGCTCGGACCTGGAAGAGTTCCAGGCTTCTGTCCAGAGCTTACCGAACTACGTGGTCAAAGCCTCAGCGCATACCGTTTAGGGCGCTGCGCCTATTCATCGATCCGTAGCCCCATGCTGCGCCGGGTGTCCTCTTGGTAGGGCACCCGTTTTGTCTTTGCGGGCAGCAGGTTAAAACGTGTAGCGGTGTGACGAACAAGATATTGACTCTCCCCCAAGCGCCAATATATCGTTATCACACCGCTACACACGGATGCACATCTCGATTGTATGGCTCGTGCTTAAGCGTAGGCTGAACAAAAGCTGAGAAAATAGTAAGAAATAGTAAATGCCCTGGCCTTAGCCTTGCTGGCCGGAGACGAGCAGGATTGTGACGACGAGCAGGCCCCAGGCGACAATCGAGATCAGGAACGGACGATCGCGGAAGAGCAGATCGGCGGGCTCGCCGCCCTCGCCCTTCTGGATGATCAGGTAGAGGTAGCGAAACATCGCGTAGACCACAAACGGGATCGTCAGCATCAGGAACGGATACGGCTCTTTCGGCACCGAGGGCGCGGTAAACGTCGCCATGCTGTAGGCGATGATCGTACAGGCGACATCGATCGTCAGCAGGTGCTCAAGGAACTGCGGCGAGTACTCCTGCAAGATCCGGCGATGCTCGCCCGCGCCGTTTTCGAGCACCTGAAGCTCGTTCCGGCGCTTGCCCAGGCCCAGGAACAAGGCCAGAAACAGAACACACATTAGCCACCACGAGGTGATCGTCACCGAGAGGATCGCGGCACCGCCGAGCGCGCGCAAGACGAAGCCAGCCGCAATCGCAAACAGGTCGATGATCACGATGTGCTTGAGCACGAATGTATAGCCGACTTGCAGCGCAAAATAGAGCAGCAGAATCAGACTAAACCAGATCCAGCCCCAGTCGGTGGGCGTTGCGCTGAACGCCGCGCCGACAGCGACCAGCAGGCTGCCGAGCGATAAGGCCGCGGCGACGATCCGCGCGACGGTCGGCGAGAGCTTGCCCGAAGCGAGCGGACGCAGGCGCTTGCGAGGATGCTGTCGATCGCGCTCAATGTCGGCGAGATCGTTGATCAGATAGACCGAGCTTGAGATCAGGCAGAAGAGCGCAAACGCCGCGAAGGCTTTGACCAGCGCGCCTGCATTAGTGAAAAGATGCTGCTCGGCAAAGACGATACCTGCGAACACGAAGGCGTTTTTGACCCACTGTTTTGGCCGCATCGCCCTGAGCAGGTGTTTGATCGTTGCGGTTGCGGATGTTTGTGGAATGACCGTCGGTTGGTTCACGCTGTCTGTCCTATACGTCCTCTTCTGTCGGCGGATGCTGCAAAACGCCGCGCAATCATAAGTCTGGCGCTGGCACCACGAAGCATTGTACCTGAGGCCCAGCGGGATGGCAACGAGCGGGGCGCTGAGCGGTCTGCACCGCGCTTCAGCCGTGAGCTATGCCGCCTGCGCGATCAAGCCGCGCGCCGTGTCGTACAGATCCGCAACGTGGAGTATAATGCAGCCGCATCGTCGACGATGCATCCATGTTTTTTGAAAGCACATTCTTGCGGCTCGCCGTTGCGCCACCTGTGCGATCGATGGCGAGCCGCGTCTTTATCGATTGCGGGAAACCAAGACCCTGTTGAAAGGATGGCTGTGTGAACATTCTAGGCCGTGTTGCCGTTTTTCCGACGCTGCCGAAGCGCATTAGTCGGCTCTATGATCTGGCGTATAACCTCTGGTGGTCGTGGACGCCTGAGGCCCGCTCGTTGTATGCCGATCTCGATCCGGCACTATGGCGCAAGGTCAACCATAATCCCGTGCGCATGCTGGCCGAGGTCGAGCCGACGAAGCTGGAGGCGGTCGCCGACGATCAGGGCTATCTGGCGCGCTTCGACGCGGTGCTGGCCGAGTTCGACGCCTACATGAGCCGCAAGGATACCTGGTTCCAGACGACCTATCCCCAGCGCAGGCACACGCTGATCGCCTATTTTTCGGCAGAGTTCGGCCTGCACGAGTCGCTGCCGATCTACTCCGGCGGCCTGGGCGTGCTCGCGGGCGATCACATCAAAGAGGCCAGCGATCTGGGCCTGCCCTTTGTGGGCATCGGCTTTTTGTATCCGCAGGGATATTTTACCCAGCGCATCACGCGCGACGGCACGCAGGAGGCGTACTACGATAAGCTGTCGTTTGCCAGCGTCGCGGCGACGCCTGCGGTCGGGCAGGACGGCAAAGAGATCGAGGTGCATGTCGATCTGCCGGGACGCCGTGTGTACGCCAAGGTCTGGAAGCTCCAGATCGGGCGCGTGGCGCTCTACCTGATGGATACGGACGTGCCCGGCAACGCGCCCGGCGATCGTGAGCTTTCGGCGCGGCTGTACGGCGGCGATCACGAGCTGCGGATCTCGCAGGAGATCGTGCTGGGCATCGGCGGTCTGCGCGTGGTGCGCGCGCTGGGCTTGCAGCCGTCGGTCTTCCACATGAACGACTCGCATCCGGTCTTTCTGGTGCTGGAGCGGGTGCGCGAGCTGGTGCAGCAGGATGGCCTCTCGTTCGACGTGGCGCGCGAGGTTGTTCGCGCCAGCACGGTCTTCACCACGCACACGCCCGTACCGGCAGGCAACGAGGTCTTCGGCTACGATCTGATCGATAAGTACTTTAGCGGCTACTGGCCGCAGCTTGGCCTGAGCCGCGATCAGTTTCACGAGCTGGCGCGGCAGATCATGCCCTGGGGCTCGGTCTTCTCGATGACCATCCTGGCGCTGCGCTTCTCGTCGCTGCATAACGGCGTGAGCAAGCTGCACGGCGCTGTGGCGCGCCGGATGTGGCATTTCCTCTGGGCCGGTATTACCGAGGACGAGGTGCCGATCACGCATATCACCAACGGCGTGCATATCCCGACGTGGCTCGCGCCTGAGATGCGCGATCTCTATACGCGCTACCTCCAGGCGGATTGGCAGGATCGCCGCAGCAATCCAGCAACCTGGCAGGCGGTTGCGGGCATTCCCGATGCCGAGCTGTGGGCCGCGCACAACGCCCGCAAGCAGTATCTCTTCTCGTATATGCGGGCGCATCTGCGCAAACATCGCACGCGCCTGGGCGAAGGTCCCAACGCGCTGGCTGAGACTGAGACGATCGGCAATCCCGACGCGCTGACGATCGGCTTTGCGCGGCGGTTCGCCACCTACAAGCGCGCGACGCTGATCTTCCGCGATCGTGAACGGCTGCACCGCCTGCTCAACAATCCCGACCGACCGGTGCAGATCATCTTTGCGGGCAAGGCACACCCCGCCGATCAGCCGGGCAAAGAGCTGATCAAAGAGATCTATACGCTCTCGCGCAGCCCTGAGTTTGCCGGGAGGATCCTCTTTCTTGAGAACTACGATATGGACATGGCGCGCTACCTTGTGTCGGGCTGCGATCTCTGGCTCAATAATCCCATCCGACCGCATGAGGCCAGCGGTACCAGCGGCATGAAGGCGGCGCTCAACGGCCTGCCCAACTGCTCGATCCTCGACGGCTGGTGGGCCGAGGGCTACAACGGCACCAACGGCTGGGCAATCGGCGAGGAGCGCGAGTACCAGGATCTTGAGACGCAGAACGAGGCCGATGCCGCCGATCTCTACAACAAATTGGAGCAGGAGATCATCCCGACGTTCTTCAAGCGCGATGCCGATGGCGTGCCTCATGCCTGGATTCAGGTGATGAAGGCGGCGATCACAACCTGCGCGCCGCAGTTCTCGATGACCCGACAGGTGGAGGAGTACGCTAATCTGCTCTATATCCCGACCACCGAGCGCAACAAGGATTTTTCCAGCACCGGCTACGAGAAGGCGCGGACGCTGGCAAGCTGGAAGCATCATGTGACTGCGCACTGGCACGAGGTGACGCTGCGGGTGCAGGGTCCGCAGGAGACACAGCTTGGTATCGGTGATCAGGTGGCCGTGACAGCGGCGATCACGCTGGGCGCGCTCCGTCCGGAAGATGTCACGGTGGAGCTGGTCGTTGGGCGCGACGAGGACTGGGAGGTGCTCGAAACCGGCTCGGTCGAGCTGGCGCGAACCGGTCAGACCGTCACAGGAACGTACACCTACACCGGCAGCATTGCCGCCCAGCACGGCGGTAGCCTGGTCTATGGCGTGCGGGTTGTGCCCGCGCACCCCGATCTAGCCACGAAGTACGAGCTTGGCCTGATTCGCTGGGCGTAGGCGGGGGCGAACGAACAGGGGTCGTCAGGCCGGGGCGGGTGGCCCTCATCTCGCTTCTTCCTCCAGCCTCATATCGCGACCCCCGCCGGGGAAAGACTGCGGGGGTCGCTTGTCGAGCGGCTGGTCGGCATGGCGGCACACGCATGCCCGATCACTGCGAGCGCTTCTGCTGGAGCGTCTGCTTGAGATCGGCGGTGGACATGCCTTTGATCCGTATCAGAAGCTGGGCAACCTTCTCGGCATGGCCCGGCGTCGCCTCGTTCGCGCGGATGATCTGCGCCAATCCGGCGATCGTCGGCGACTCGAAGAGCTGACCGACGGGCAGCTCAACGCGCAACACCTGCTGCACGCGCGTGGCGATCTGCGTCGCCAGCAGCGAGTGGCCGCCTAGCTCAAAGAAGCTGTCGAAGACGCCGACCCGCTCGACTCCCAGCACCTCGATCCAGAACTGACCGAGCACCTCCTCAAGCGCGGTGCGCGGCGCGACGATCTGCCGGTCCGGCAGGCGTTGGCTCTGCTCCGGCGCGGGCAGCGCGTTACGATCGATCTTGCCGTTGACCGTCAGCGGCAGCGCATCGAGGAAGACGAACGCGCTCGGCACCATGTAGGCGGGCAGCCGCTCCCCCAGGAACTCGCTGAGGTCCTGGGGCGCACACGGACCAGAGATCAAAGAACCAGAGTGATCTGAATCGGCTGGGTTGTTCCGTTGTGTGCCCACAGGGCGCCCGTTCTGTTGTTCTACCACATACGCTACCAGCCGTTTCTGCGGGTGCCCGCCTGCGGGCGGCTGATCCTCGCGCACGACGGCGACGGCCTCATGCACGGCGGGATGCTGCACAAGCACGGCTTCGATCTCGCCCAGCTCGATGCGATACCCGCGCAGCTTGACCTGTCCGTCGATCCGGCCAAGAAATTCGAGGTTGCCGTCGCTGCGGTAGCGCACGAGATCGCCGGTCTTGTACAGCCGCGCGCCGGGTGTTGCGCTGAACGGATCGGGCACGAAGCGCTCGGCGGTCAGCGCGGGAGCGTTCAGGTAGCCGCGCGCCACACCAACCCCGCCGATATACAGCTCGCCCACGACGCCAGGGGGCTGCTGCTGGAGCTGCCGATCCAGAACATACACCTGGGTGTTGCTGATCGGGCGCCCGATCGGCGGGAGGCCGCGCGCTTGCGGATCGGCGGAATCCGAGGTGTAGGTCGCGACCGTGGCGACGACGGTCGTCTCAGTCGGGCCGTAGTTGTTGACGACCTCGCAGCGCACGCGCGGATCGGGATACTGCCGCAGTTGGTCGCCGCCGGTCAGCAGCGTCCGCAGCGCCTCCCAGGGATCGCCCGGCTCCGACCAGGGCTGCTGCATCAGCGCCTCGGCCATGGGCGTTGGCGCAAACATGCGCGTGAGCGCGTGGACATGGAGCCACTTCAGCAGACGCGCCGGGTTGAGACGCGTCTCGTCATCGGGCAGGTAGAGCGTCGCGCCCGCCGTGAGGTACGGCCACAGCTCAAGCACCAGCGCGTCGAAGCCCAGGCCCGCTACCAGCCCGGCCCGGTCGTCCGACGTGATCTGGCAGCTCTGCTGATGCCAGAAGACCAGATTGAGCAGCCCGGCCTGCGTCACCTGCACCCCCTTGGGCGTGCCGGTCGAGCCGGAGGTGTAGATGATATAGGCCAGGTTGTCGGGCTGCGTCCGGCTGGCGGGCGGCAGCTTGCTGGCGGCGGCAAGTCGGGCCGCGTCGGCGTCGAGGCGGATCACGGCGCTGCCGCCGGGTAGCCGCTCCGAGAGCGCCTGCTCGGTCAGCAGCACGGGCGCTCCGGTGTCGGCGAGCATGAAGCGCAGCCGCTCATCGGGCAAGGCCGGGTCGAGCGGCACGTACGCGCCGCCTGCCTTGATCACGGCGAGCAGGGCGATCACGAACTCAAACGAGCGCCGGAGGCAGACCGCGACCGGCACATCCGGCCCGACTCCAAGAGTCTGGAGCGAATGAGCAAGCTGAGTGGCACGCTCGTCGAGCGCCTGGTAGGTAAGCCGCTGCTCCTGCCCGTCGCTCCCGGCGCGTACGAGCGCTACATGATCGGGCGTGCGCGCCGCCTGCGCGGCGAACAGCTCGGCCACCGAGCGGTCGCGGGGATAGTCCTGAGCCGTCGCGTTCCAGCGTTCGAGCGCCTGTCGCTCAGCCGCCGTCAGCGGCGGCGCGTCGGATGAGTTGGCAAGATAATCCATCATAGCTCAGTTTCGAGATTCGAGTCCTTTGAACTCGAAACCCTGATTAGGCTACGGCTCCAGCCGCAGCAGCGCTTGCTGGTCGCGGTCCACGACCTCACGATCGAGGCGCAGCGAGCGATAGCGTACGGCGTGCCAGTCGTCGAGATAGTCGTCGTAGTGCGGCGAGAGCGGGTTGCCCGACTGTCCGATCGCGATGATAAAGCGGTCGTTCTGGGTGCTGCTCAGGTCGACAAGCTGGCGATAGCTGGCGCTCTGGAACTGATCGAAGTTGGCCTCCAGCGCCGGATTGCCGATATTGACCGTGCCCCAGGTGCCGCCGTGACCGATCCGCCGATCCAGAAGCGACTCGAGCACCGGCGTGGCGGTGAAGGGCTGATGCCCGAAGACGACGCTGTGAACGCGATCCCAGCGCCACGTGCTGAGATCATTGCCCATCTTCTGCGTAAGATGCTGTATAGCGGCGCTCAGCGCCTCATTCACGACGGCGGCGCAATCTTCGCGCGGCTGGGTCTTCGCGTTATCGCACCAGGGATTGTCGCGCTCGCGCAGCGTGCTGGCGACGAACGTGCCGACGTAGTTCTCGATACCGCCGCGCCAGCGTCTGCCGAGACGCGGCCCAAGCTCGTCCTCGACCAGCGTGCGCGGCAGCGGATCGATCCAGGCGGCAAAGATCGCGGCGGCGGCGCTATCGCCGCGCATGTCGTAGTTCCAGTCGCGGAGCAGCGCGATAGCCTGCCGCTCCTGCTCGGTCTTGGGCGTCGCCAGCTTGAGCAGCTCCGGTAGCGTCTGCCGCGCCATGATCGAGACGGTATCGCCCTGCATGGTCGCGAAGTCGTCGAGGCTGAACGTGTCTTTGCTCGTGATCAGCTCCATGATCCGCTCGGCGCGGTAGGGGATCAGCCAGCCACGGCCCAGGAAGTAGGGATAGCTTCGATCGAAGGGGCGATTATTGGCCGTGACGATGAAATGCTCAGGCGGGTTGTAGCTGTGCGGCAGCTCCTCGAAGGGCACCCAGCCGGTCCACTCATAGGCTCCCGACCAGCCCTCGACCGGGATCGACGCGGTATCGCGCATGCGAGTTGGCAGGCGGCCCGGCAGGTAGAAGCCGATATTGCCCTCGGTATCGGCGTAGATGAAGTTCTGCGAGGGGCCGTCGTAGTCGCGCAGCGCATCCTGAAACGCCTCCCAGTTTTGCGCGCGGTTGAGCTTGAGAAACGCGCCGACGGTCTTATCGCCCTCCATCAGGCCGATCCACTGCATCGCCAGCGGCTCCAGCGGTGGGAGCTGCGACTCAAGCGAGCCGGGGCGGCGGTTGGCGACGATCGCGTCGGAGAGCAGCGGGCCGTGACGAGTGATGCGCACGGGCACCTGCACATCGGCCCCGCCCTTGACCTTGATCGTCTCGGTGATGATCGTCATCGGCTCCATCTGGCCCTGAAACTCGGCCATCGTCCCGGTCGAGTCGAGGCGCTCGCGGAAGAAATCGACACTATCGACGTGATTGCTGCTCATGCCCCAGGCGATCGTGCGGTTGCGACCGACGACGACGGCGGGCAGGCCGGGGATCGTCGCGCCGATCACATCCATATCGCCGCCGGAGAGATGCGCCAGATACCAGCGCGATGGCATTGTGGCCGCCAGATGCGGATCGTTCGCCAGCAGCGGCTTGCCGGTGAAGCTTTTGGCACCGGAGACGACCCAGTTGTTCGAGCCGACGCCGTAGCGCTGCGCGTCGTCAAGCTGCAACAGGGCGCGCGTCTGCTCGTCGAGCGCGATCAGCGCCTCGTAGTTTCCGCTGCGCAATGCCTCGCCGGATAGCTCTCTGGTCGCCAGGCTCTCGCGCCACGATTGCTGCGCGGCATGCGGCGGCTGTCCGCTCGGCGAGAGGATGCTCAGCCCATCGGGCGCGTAGTCGGGGATGAGCTGCGCCGCACGCTCCGGCCCGACCTCGTCGATCAGGCTGGAGCGGAATAGCTCGTCTTCGATGCCCGCGCCGCCGAGCGCCCACGACAGCAGCTTGGCCCACAGCATCACATCCGCGCCGGTCCATGGCTCCGGCCTGTGGCCCATCGCGATAAACTCAGGCGGCAGCGTGCCACCGCCGTCGATCAGCGCGTTGATCCCGGCGACATAGGCGCTCACGTCAACTTTGATGTCTTCGGGCAGATCCTCCCAGGCGCTCTGCGCGGCCCGGTGCATCCCGGTCGCGCGGGTAAAGCGGTCGGCGGTGATCGTCGAGTCGCCCAGGATCTCCGAGAGACGGCCCTGGCCGCTGCGGCGGTAGAACTCCATCTGCCACAGCCGATCTTGCGCGTGGACAAAGCCCAGCCCAAAGAGCGCATCCTGTCGACTCTGGGCGTAGATATGCGGCACCGCGTCGCGGTCGCGCCGGATCTCGACGGGCGCGCTCAGCCCCGGCACCTTGACGACGCCGTGTACCTGCGGCAGCGAGCGCCGGACGTAGAAGTAGCCGCCCGCGCCCGTGGCAAGCACCACGATCAGCAGGATCAGCACAATCCAGCCCAGAATCTTTCCCAGCCGTCGTATGAGCATCGGTGTACTCCTTTATACAGGGAGCTGTGTTGCAGCGTGTGCTTCGGTTGCGGAATCCATACCGGCAATCACTCGGTCCAGCTCGGCTCTGAGCCGCCGGGCCATCTGATCCGGGTCGCGCATCATCGAGTAGTGGTTGCCGGGCACATTGTCGATGATCAGGCCGCCAGCGGCGACAGCGCTCCAGTCGGCCTCGCGCTTCTCCTGCAAGCCCGGCTGCGATTCTTCGGCCAGCAGCAGCAGGATCGACTCTGGGTAGACCTGCGGGACGTAGCTATGTGCCGCCGTGACGCTGGTACGGAAGATCGCCAGGTAGCGCCGCATCTGCGGCAGGCCGATGTCGGCGGGCAGCAGCTCCATGTGCCGGATGCGATCCAGCAGGTAGGCGAGCTGCTCCTCCTGATCACGGCCCTCCAGCTCTTCGGCGGTCAGGCCCAGCTCTTTGCCGAAGATCCCGCCGAGGCCCCAGGCCAGATTCAGGATCTCCTCGGTCGGCGTCAGCGCGGCCTGGATCGGCGGGTCGAGGCTGCTGTCGAGCAGCGCCAGCAGCGCAACTTCCTCGCCTTGCCGTAGAAGCTGCTGCGCCATCTCGAAGGCGACTACGCCGCCGAAGGACCAGCCGCTCAGCAGGTAGGGGCCGTGTGGCTGGACCGCGCGGATCGCCGCGAGGTAATCGGTTGCCATCGCCTCGATCGACATCGGCGGCGGCTCGTCCTGCTCCAGGCCGCGCGCCTGAAGGCCGTAGCATGGCTGATCGAGGCCGATCTCCTGCGCCATCTTGACGTAACACAGCACATGCCCGCCGATCGGATGGACGCAGAAGAGCGGCGGTCGGCTGCCGCCGGGCTGGATCGCCACCAGCGGCGACCACTCCTGCTCGGCTGGCTGCTGCCGGAGCATCGCAGCAATCTGCGCGACGCTCGACGCGCCAATCAGCGACGCGACCTGGATGCGTCGGCCAAGCTCCTGTTCGATCCGCGCCACCAGCCGCACGGCCAGCAGCGAGTCGCCGCCGCGCTTGAAGAAGTCGTCGTCGACGCCGACCGGCCCGCTCTGGAGTAGCTCCTGCCACAGCCGCGCCACGTCCAGCTCCCAGCGGTCGCGCGGCGCGACCCAGTCGACATCGGGCAGGGCGGCCTCAGGCTCCGGCAGCGCCGTGCGATCGAGCTTGCCGCTGGGTGTCACCGGTAGCGCGTCGAGCACCACGAACGCCGACGGGATCATATAGCCCGGCAGCCTTGCCTCCAGGAACTGCCGCAGTTCCGAGGTCAAGGTTTCGAGGTTCGAGGTTCGAGTTCCAAGTTCCAGGTTCCAAGTTTCAGGTTCCTGGTTCTCGTTTTGTTCGTTGTGTGCCCAGAGGGCGCCCGTTCTTTGTTCTTCTACCACGTACGCTACCAGCCGCTGCGCGTCGTGGCCGGCGTTGCGCACCACGACCACGCACTGGCAGACGGAAGGATGCTGCCGGAGCACGGCCTCGATCTCGCCCAGCTCGATGCGGAAGCCCCGCAGCTTGATCTGATCGTCGCGCCGCCTGAGATAGTCGAGCGAGCCGTCGGGCAGCCAGCGCGCGAGATCGCCTGTGCGATAGAGCCGCGCGCCACCCTGAGGGTACCCGGCCTCACTGAAGGGATGCGGCACGAAGCGCTCCGCCGTCAGGTCGGGCCGGTGGTGGTAGCCCCGCGCCAGCCCCAGACCGCCGATCAAGACCTCGCCGGGAACGCCCAGGGGCACCGGCTGGAGTTGATCGTCGAGCACAAACACCTGCGTGTTGTCGATCGGACGCCCGATCGGTGGGCGCTGGCTGCTGTCGAGAACCTCGGCCATCGTCGCGCAGACCGTCGTCTCGGTGGGGCCGTAGGCGTTGATCAAGCGTCGTCCGGGCCGCTCCCAGCGGGCCAGCACGTCGGGCGGGCAAGCCTCACCGGCCACGGCGATCGTGCGCAGCGCCGGAAGCTCCGCGATCGGCATGGCTGCCAGCGCCGAAGGCGGCAGCGTAACGACATCGATCGCGTGCCGATCCATCAGATCGAGCAGGCCGGGGCCGGGCAGCAGCGTCTCGCGCGGCGCGAGGTACAGGGCCGCGCCCGCCAGCAGCGCCATGCAGATCTCGGAGACAGCCGCGTCGAAGCTCAGCGCGGCAAACTGCAAGACCCGGCTGTCGGGCCGGACATCGAAGGCGGCGATCTGCGCCTGGGCCAGGTTGCCGATGCCCCGGTGCGGCACGAGCACGCCCTTGGGCTGTCCCGTCGAGCCGGAGGTGTAGATCATGTACGCGAGCTGCTCCGGCAGCACTCGCGCTGCCGGGCCGCGCATTTCGGCGGCCTCGATCATCGGCCAGTCGGCGTCGAGGCACAGCACGTGAGATCGAGCCGGATCAAGCTCCGTAAGCTGCTGCGTGAGCTGCTGCCGCGTCAGCACGATCGAAACGTCGGCATCGGTGAGCATAAACCGCAGCCGCTCGGCGGGGTAGGTCGGATCAAGCGGGACGTACGCGCCGCCCGACTTGAGCACGCCCAGGATTGCGACAATCAGCTCCGGCGATCGATCCAGATATAGGCCGATACGCATCTCCGGCCTGACGCCGTGCGCTTGCAGCTCGTGCGCCAGCCGATCGGCGCGCCGGTCTAGCTCGGCGTAGCTCAGCCGCTCGGTCGCATCGCCATCGACAAAGACCACGGCGGTCGCTTCGGGTGTCTGCGCGGCCTGGGCGGCAAACAGCTCGTGGACGCAGCGCTCCTGCGAGGGCGCGGCGGTCGTGCTCCAATCGACCAGCAGGTAGCGGCGCTCGGCCTCCGTCAGCAGATCGATCGTCTCGTAGCGCGCCAGCGGCTCGCGGGCCATCGCCGCCAGGGTGCGAGCGTAATAGCCGCCGTAGGCGTCGACCTGGGCTGACCGCAGCAGCGTCGGGTCGTAGTCCAGCGCGAGCTGAAGCTCTCCTGTCGCCGGGTCCTGGGAGAAGTGCGCGGCGAGCGGAAAGTTCGTGCGCGCTATCGCGGTGCCGCCGATGCCCTCGATCGCATCATCCGCCTCCAGCGACTGAAGCACATGGAAGTGAACGAAGTTGAAGGCCGTCTCGAAGAGCGGCTGCCCGCCGAGCTGCTGCTGAAGCCGGGCCAGCGGATAGCGGCGATAGGGCAGCGCATCGCGCTCAGCGGCGAAGGTCGCGCGGACCAGATCGGACCATGTGCCGCCCGCGAGATTGAGCCGCAGCGGGATCGTGTTCAAGAACATGCCGAGCGTACGGTCGCTACGCTCAGTCTCAGGCCGCCCGTTGATCACAAGGCCGGTCACGATGTCGGTCTGGTCGCCGAGCAGACTCAGCACGCGCAGATGCGCCGCGAGCAGCACGCTCTTGAACGGCACATTGGTCGTCTGCGCCAGCCGCCGTAGCCCGTCCACGACCTCAGGCGGAATGTCTAGCTCTGCCCGCGAGGCGGCCTGCTCCGCCTCCGGCTGCGGTGGCCCCCAGCGCGGCACGGTCGTGAGCGTGCTGCCGTCCAGCCGGGCGCGCCAGTAGTCGAGCTGCGCCGGATCGTTGAGCGCCTGCTGCTCCAGCGCCACGAAGTCGGCGAAGCTCTGGCCGGGCGCTGGCAGCGATTGTACGCTGCGGCCCAGCGCGGCGCGGTAAAGCTGAAACAGCTCGCCGATCAGCAGCGCGACGCTCCAGCCGTCCAACACCGCGTGGTGGCAACTGAGCGTAAGCTGGAAGGTCGCGTCGGTGCGGCGATGGAGCGCAACGCGCAGCAGCGGCGCGTGGGTCCAATCGAAGGGCGTGTGCTGCTCGACCGCCAGCCACTCGGCCAGTGCGGCCTCCTGCGCCGAAGGATCGAGCGCGCGCAGATCGTCGATCGTCAGCGGCACCTCAGCGTGTGCGTGGACCAACTGAAGCGGCTGCTCGAAGCGGCTCAGATCGAACGAGGTGCGCAGCACCGCATGGCGCGCGCTCAGCGAATCGAGCGCGCTGTGCAGCGCCGCCGGATCGTAGGGCGCGCGCAGGTGGAAGCTGAAGCAATCGTGGTAGAGCGCGGCCTCAGGACTGGCAGCGCTGTGAAAGAGCATGCCGCTCTGAAGCGTCGCCAGCGGGTAGGCGATCTCGACATCCGGCGGCAGCTTCTCGCGGTCGGCGGGACTGAGCTGATCGAATGACGCGAGCTGCGGCGACGGGAGGGCGTTGGGAGTGATCATCTCGGCCAGCTCGGCGATCGTCTGGTGCTCGAACATCTGCTGGATCGTGATGCCGATGCCACGGGCGCGGGCGGCAGCGACGACCTGAAGGCTACGGATCGAGTCGCCGCCCAGGCCGAAGAAGTTGTCGTACACGCCGACGCGCTCGATGCCCAGTACCTCCGCCCAGGCAGCCGCCAGCGCCTCCTCGGTCGGCGTGCGCGGCGCGACCAGCGCCGTGCCCAGCTCCGGGCGGCTCTGATCGGGTTCCGGTAGCGCGCGCCGGTCGATCTTGCCGTTGGTGGTCAGCGGAAAGGCGTCGAGCCAGATAAAGGCGCTCGGCACCATGTAGTCCGGCAGCGTCGTCTTCAGGAAGCTGCGGAGATCCACGTTCACCGTTCCACGTTGCGAGGTTGGAGTTTCGCGTGCTGCGTTTGGAGGTTCGGGTGCTTGGTGCTCCCGGTGTTCTTGGTTCGTTTGTTCCGGTGTTCCTGTGTTCCCCGGTTCTCCCACCAGATACGCCACCAGCCGCTGCTCGCCCTGTCCATCCGCTCGCGCCAGCACCAGCACCTCGCGGATCGCCGGATGCTGCGCCAGCGCCGCCTCGATCTCGCCCAGCTCGATGCGAAAGCCGCGCACCTTGACCTGCTGGTCGATCCGCCCCAGGTAGTGCAGATCGCCATTCGGCAGATACCGCGCCAGATCCCCGCTGCGATACAGCCGCCCCCCCGCGTGACCGCTGAGCGCATCCGGCACGAACCGCGCCGCCGTCAAGTCGGGCCGCCCCAGGTAGCCCCGCGCCACCCCCGCCCCGCCCACGTAGATCTCGCCCGGCACCCCGATCGGCACCGGCTGCATCCCGGCATCCAGCACATACACCGCCAGGTCGCGCAGCGGCGCGCCGATCACGCTCGGTGCCGCGCCCGCGAGGTCGCCCTGCCGCAGCGC
>DASUTC010000080.1 GCA_036374795.1 Herpetosiphonaceae bacterium | reverse complement strand
GTGGGTCAAGGATGCGATCTTCTACCAGATCTTCCCCGATCGCTTTGCCAGGAGCGAGCGCGTGCTGAAGCCGAGCAATCTCAAGCCCTGGGATAGCAAGCCGACCGTCGAGGGCTACATGGGCGGCGATCTCTACGGCGTGATCGAGCATCTGGATCATATCGAGGCGCTGGGCGCGAACGCGATCTACTTCACGCCGATCTTCGCGTCGGCCTCGAACCACCGCTACCACACCGCCGACTACTATCAGGTCGATCCAATGCTCGGCGGCAACCAGGCGCTCGGCGATCAGATCGACGAGTGCCACAGGCGCGGCATGCGCGTCGTGCTAGACGGCGTGTTCAACCACGCCAGCCGCGCGTTCCTGCCCTTCAACGATATTCTGGAGCACGGCCCGCACTCGGCCTACATCGACTGGTTCTTCATCGAAGGCTGGCCGCTCTCGCCCTACGACGGCGACAAGCCCGCCAACTATGTCGCCTGGGTGGGCAACCGCGCGCTGCCCAAGTTCAACACCGACAATCCAGCCGTGCGCGAGTACCTGATGCGCGTGGGCGAGTTCTGGCTGCGCGAGTTCAACATCGACGGCTGGCGGCTGGACGTGCCCTTCGAGATCAAAACGCCCGGCTTCTGGCAGGAGTTTCGCCAGCGCGTCAAGGCCATTAATCCCGACGCCTATATCGTCGGCGAGGTCTGGACCGATGCCCGCGAGTGGCTTCAGGGCGATCAGTTCGACGCGGTGATGAACTATCTCTTTACCGCGCCGCTGATCGCCTTTACCGCCGGAGATCGCGTGGTGATCGAGATGGTCGAGGGTCGGTCGTACAAGCCTTACCCCGCCCTGGACGCGCCCGGCTTTGCTCGCAAGATCGAGGCGCTGCTGCGCATGTACGACTGGGAGCATACGCTGGTGCAGATGAACCTGCTGGATAGCCACGATACCGCCCGGCTGCTGACGATGGCCCAGGACGACATCGCGACGGTAAAGCTGGCGACGCTCTTCCAGATGACCTATCCGGGCGCTCCCAGCATTTTCTACGGCGACGAGATCGGCCTGCCCGGCGCGCTCGATCCCGATAGTCGCCGGGGCATGCCCTGGGACGAATCGAAGTGGAACCTGGAGCTGCTCGACTACTTCAGGCGGGCGATCCAGCTACGCAAAAACCATACGGTGCTGCGCCACGGCAGTATCCGGACCGTGTATGCCGAGGGTAGCGTCTATGCCATGGCGCGCACCGGCGACATAGAGACGCTGATCGTCGCGCTCAACGTGGGGGATCGGGAGCAGCAGGTGACAATGCCGGTGGACAAGCACTTCGCCGATCAGATCGCGCTGCATAGCTTCTTTGGCCCAACGGTCGCGGGCGTGGTCGAGGACGGCAAGGTGACGCTGACGCTGCCCGCCCGTGAAGGTGTGGTGCTCGGCGCGGCGTAGTGTACCATTGCGCCCTTACCCGTTCTAATCCCATTATTATTGATATGCTATACTCGTATGACCGAACATGAGAGGATGCTATGACGACCGCAGAGATCACACTTGATCAGGTGCTTGCGTTAGCACGGCGTCTACGGCCTATCGATCAAGCCCGCTTAATTGTACGTCTTGCGCCGACCATGGAATATTTGCTTGCGGAGCCACAGCCATCGACGAACATGGCGCGTCCACCCCTGCGCGGATTACTTGCCGATTTAGGAGCAGCGCCGTCCGATGCCGATATTACCGAGACTCAACGTGATATGTGGGCGACGTTTCCCAGTGACGCCGTATGACAATCCGTGTCCTTGCTGATACCCATACAATTTTGTGGTATCTCTATAATGATTCGCGCTTATCACGTGCAGCGCAAACACTGCTCGATCAGATCGATAGCGCTGGTGATCAAATCGCCATATCCTCGATTGTGCTGGCTGAGGTTGTGTATCTCATCGAGAAAGGACGGATCGCCACAGATGCGTTTGACCGTATTCTGGCCGCGCTGAATCGTGCAGATGCAACACTCGTTGAGATTCCACTGGATAGCCTGGTCGTGCAAGCGATGCGGCAAATTGATCGCGCTCACGTCCCAGAGTTACCCGATCGCATAGTAGCTGCGACAGCGCTCCATCTTGGCGTTCCAGTTATCAGCCGCGATCTAAAGATTCGTGCATCGATCGTTACTACCATTTGGTAGTCAACGAACCCGTTGTCTAAAATGGCCGCGCTGCATAGCTTCTTTGGCCCAACGGTCGCGGGCGTGGTCGAGGACGGCAAGGTGACGCTGACGCTGCCCGCCCGTGAAGGTGTGGTGCTCGGCGCGGCCTAGCGAAGCAGTAGGCTGGTGCCGCTAATCCTGGGCTTCCAGCCGCTCCAACCACTCACGCCAGATGCTCACCATGCGCGGTACGATCGCCAGCCAGTCGTAGCGCTCGACGACGAGCGCGCGGCCCGCCGCTCCCAGCCGCCGCGCCAGCTCCCGATCGCGGACCACCCGGCAGACCTCGGCGGCGAACTCAGCCGGACGATCGGCCAGCAGCGCATGCACGCCGCTTTGCAGCCCCTCGACGCCCTCCGCGCCCATGTGCGTCGCCACCACGGGCTGCTCCATCGACAGCGCCTCAAGCAGCTTGAGCCGCACGCCGCCGCCGATACGCATCGGCACGACATACGCCGCCGTGCGCTCGAACCAGGGCCGCACATCCGCCACCTCGCCCACGATCTCGACGCCCGGCAATCGAGCCAGCTGGCGCACCGCCGTCGTGGGGTTGCGCCCGACGACCACGAAGCGCAGATCGGGCTGCTGCGCACGAATCAGCGGCAAGACCTGCCGCGCAAACCACGTCACGGCGTCGATATTCGGGCGAAAATCGAGCGTGCCGGTGAAGAGCGTGTAGGGCGACTCTGCCTGTGGCTCAGGCTGCGGATCGCGGCGAAAGAAGGCCGTATCCACGCCGTTGGGCACCACGCCGATCGGCAGCGTGGCCGTGAGCGCGCCCAGGGTCGCCGCGTCGTCGCTCGACACCGCCATCATGCCGCCGAAGCGCCGCCCCACGCGCGACTCGTACCAGCGGAGCTTCTGCCACTGGATCAGCGAGTAGCCCGCCGCGGGCAGCTTGCGCGGACTCCGCAGATCGGTAGTGAACGCACGGCGCTGCAAGACAAACTCGGCATTGAACGCATCATAGACATAGAGCGGACGGCAGCGCGGGCGCTGCCTGCCGTACTGCACCATCTCGATGCTCTCGGCCTGCACCACATCGAACGGCACCCGCTTGAGCAGCCCGGCCAGCGCAGCCGCGTACGACGCGGAGCGCCCACGGAGCGCCATGTCGGGCAGCGGCGACAGCAGCGTTGTGCGCAGCCGGTCCACGCCTGAGCGAACGGGCGCGGACACCGTCACAACCTGGCACAGATCGCGCAGCGGCTCCATCGCGGCGGTCGCCTCGGCGCTGGGACTCAACGACAGCAGCCAGACCTCATGATCGCGGGCCGTGTGCTGGATGAACTGGTAGATCCGCTGCTGCCCGCCGCCGTGGGGGGGATAGGGCGGGGCCGGAGCGAGGTATAAAATCTTCACAGGATCAGCGCAAGCAGTTTAGGCAGAAAGACGATACAGCCGACGATCGCCGCGCCGATCGCGCCGATCAACACCGCGCCCGCCGCGACATCTTTCGCGCGCTTCGCCAGCGGGTGCGGCTGCGGCGACACCAGATCGACGACGGCCTCAAGCGCTGTGTTGAGCGCCTCAAGCGACAGCACCAGCGCCGTCGCCAGCGTCAGCGCGATCCAATCGCCCAGGCCCACGCCGAGGAGCCATCCCGCCCCAACCACGACGATCATCGCTGCGACATGAATCTGAGCGTTGCGCTGAGTCCGCAGCAGCGCGCCGATCCCGGCAAAAGCGAAGCCGAACGAGCGGATCAGGCCGATCAGCCAGCGCAGCAGCGGATGCCGGGCGGCAGAAGCGGTCGTGAGCGGGCGCAGCGGCGATCGTTCGCGGGCCATGTCAGCTCTCGCGGGTGATGCCGAGCGCGCCAAGCAGCGCCTCTTCACGTCCACGCATCGCCTGCGCATCCTCCGGCTGCTCATGGTCGTAGCCCAGCAGGTGCAGCAGCCCATGCGCCACGAGATAGCTCAGCTCGCGCTGAAGCGAGTGGCCGTACTCGTCGGCCTGCCGCACCGCGTGCGGATACGAAACCGCCAGATCGCCCAGGTAGCGCGGCTGGTCGGGTGCGCTCACAAAGGGCTGCTCGTCCTCGTCGGCCTCCGCCCCGAACGAGAGCACATCGGTTGAGGCGTCCACGTTGCGATAGGTGCGATTCAGCGTGTGCAACTCGTCCTCATCGGTGATCCAGATGCTGACCTCGACGGACTCGTCGATGCCCTCGCCGCGCAGCACATGCCGCGCCAGGTGTTCCAGCGCCGCCGTATCGACCTGCGGCACGAACGGCTCGTCTACCTCGATATTAACCGTGATCGTCTCCTGCTCCATGTCGCTCCGTTCCAAGTTCCAAGTTTCAAGTTTCAAGTTTCTCGTGCAGGCCCTCATCCTCCGGCCCCTGCGCCCAGAGGGCACCCGCCCTTCCCCATCCTCGCAGGTCCCTTTCCCGCTTGTGTGCGGTTGGAACGGGGGAGAAATTGGTGCTTAGTTCTCGTGTCTTGGTTCTTGGTTCTTGATGCTTCGCCCCTAGCCCGGCCCGTTGCCGTTCGATGTCTGCGCCGCTGGCTGCGGATAATCGACGCGCGGATGATAGATCCCTTGCAGCGTGTTGATAAATGATTCCTTGATCACGGCGATGTCGCGCAGCGTCAGCGGACACTCGTCGAGCTGGCCTGAGCGCAGCCGCTCGCTGACGATCTGCTCGACGACCTCGGCGATCGATTGCATCCCGCGCTGGCCGCGCTCGTCCTCATCGTTGGGCCGCGCCGGACGCAGCTTGCCGCTCTGCGCGCGTGCCCGCACCGTGGCCTCCACGCCGTCGGCCAGCATCATGATCCCGGCCTCGCGCGTCTGCGGCTTCGGCCCGGGATAGCGAAACTCCTCGATGTTGGTATCGCCGTCCTCTTGCAGCGCGCGCTGGTAGAAGTACGAAACCAGATTGGTGCCGTGGTGCTGCGGAATGAAATCAACGACCTGCTGGGGCAGCCCATGCTCCCGCGCCAGCCGCGCGCCCTCACGCACATGGTCGATAATGATCGTCGCGCTCGTCTTCGGATCGAGCACATCGTGGACGTTTGAGCGCTCGTGCTGGTTGTCGGTGAAGAAATACGGCCTGAGGATCTTGCCGACATCATGGTAGTATGCCCCGACCCGCGCCAGCAGCGGATCGGCTCCGATATTCTCGGCGGCAACCTCGGCCAGATTCGAGACGACGATGCTGTGATGGTAGGTGCCCGGCGCCTCGCGCATCAGTCGGTGCAGCAGCGGATGGTTGGGATGCGCCAGCTCCATCAACTGCAAGGGCGTTACCACGTTCGCCAGCCGTCCCAAAATATGGTATGTGCCGAGCACGATGATCACCGATTGCGCGCCGTTGAGCAGGCTAAAGAACGCAATATCCAGCGCGCCCGGCCAGTCGGAGAGCGGGCCGAGCCAGAAGACACCGGCGCTCAGCATCGTGACGAAGGCAACCGACAGCCCGACCCATACGAACGATACGCTGCGCACGGCGCGCTGCGCCACGAAGACACCGGCGGCGCTGCCCAGCATCAGCGTCAGCGTCAGGCCGATGCTCTGCTCGGTCTGCATCCCGATCAGCGGCGCGACCGTCAGCGCCGACAGCAGGCCCAGGCTGCCGTTGAAGAGCACCGTCAGCAGGACCGCCAGCGTCGCCAGCGGGAAGGCGTAGGGCGCGCCCTCCCATATGGGCACGACGATCCGGCCACCCAGCACCAGCGCCGCCATCGCCGCGCCGATCACGGTAAGACCACGATGATTAAGCCACAGATGAGACTGATAGCGGTACAGATACGTCGCGAACAGCCAGGCCGCGAGCAGGCCCAGCACAAACTGCTGCAACATCGCCACCGTGCCGCCTGCGCCAAAGACGAGCCCAAACCTCAACAGCGTCTCGTAGGTTTCCTCCGAAACCACATCGCCCTCGCGGACGATGTTCTGGCCTTTGATCACGGTGACAGTCACCGGCTCGACCGCTTTACGGGCGGCAGCTCGCCGCAGCTCGGTTGCCTCCTGATCGACCATGCGATTCGCCTTCAGGAAGACGTTGACAAAATACAGCACCAGATTGCGCTCCGACGCATTCAACGTCGGCGCGACCTGGACATACGGCAGCTCGCGCTCGCGGATCGCCTGAATATCGGTGCTTCTGAGCGCGCTGTTGTGGTTTTGCCAGATCTCATCATAGACGCGCCGCGCCTCGTCGGTGATGATCTGCCAGCGCTCATCGTCCAGCTCGACCAGTTGCAGCGCCAGGGTATCTGAGATCGGCACGCTTGGCAGCGATCGGAGCGATTCGGCGCGCGCCTCGGAGCTTAGCTCCGTACTGTTGCGAATACGCGAGATGTCATCGAGCGCCTGCGACATCGCATCGCGCTGCGCCTGCTGCACGGTTGAGTCGGAGCGAACCTGAACGTTGGCCGGATTATTCGCCGCCTCCTCCTGAGCGCGTCGCGTCATCACCTCGCTCTCGTAGGAGAGCGAGCGCGGCGCATGAAGCGTGACCGGGCTCGGCGCGCCTTTGACGATCCCGGCTGTCGCCGAGATCGGCGTCGCCAGGATCACGCCAAGCACCACGCCCAGCGCCAGGCCAAAGAGCGCCATCGTGATCAGCGGCTTGCGCTGACGCGCCGCACGACGACCTGCGGCGGTGCGCCAGGGCCGGACCACCCGTGGCGGCAGCCAGCGGAGCAGCCAGCGTTGAAGCCGAGCATGACGGCGAAAGCCGTCTACGTAGCGCCAGGGTTGACGGTTGGACACAGATCTTCCAGCCTCGCGTTAGCTCAAAAGCTCTTGAACTAACTGATTGAGCGTCCGCCCGTCTGCCTGATCTTTATAGCGTTGCATCACCAGCGGCATAACCTTTTTCAGATCGGCCTTGCTGGTCGCGCCGACTTCTTGGATTACGCCCTGGATCAGCGGACGAAGCTGCTCGACGCTCATCTGTTGGGGCAAATACGATCGCAGCACGGCGATCTCGGCCTCCTCGGAGGCCATCGCATCGGCACGACCGGCAGCGCGGTAGGATTCTGCCGCGTCCTGGCGCTGCTTGACCTCGCGGTTGACCACCTGCCGCATCTCGGCTTCGGTCAGCGGCTCGCCCTTGGGCAGATCGCTCGTCGGAATATCGTCGGGGCGAACGCCGCGCTCCTGGGCAAGACGCTTCAGCGCCGCGCTACGTTCCCGTGAGCGCTTGGCTACCTCCTCGTTTTTGATCGCCGCGATCAGCGAGCGAATCGTGGTCAGACGCGGCTCCTCCTTGGAGCGCATCGCAGCTTTCAGATCATGTTGCAGTTGTTCGAGTAACGTCATAGATCACCTTGGTGCGCCACCAGGCCGGAGAGTGGGCGATCCCACACCATTGTGCTTTGGACTGGATCGGCGCGTTTCATGTCTGCGTAGGCCCCTGCCACATAGACAAATAAGCGCCGCCGCCGCTGCGCCGACACTTCCACTATGTCACATGGATGGTACACGCCTGTATATTATAGAACATCGGCCTCTGGCGTCAACGCCGCGTATATTGGAGCACATCGCGCGAGGATCAGATACCCGATTGCAAAGCGCAGCATCTTGCTCTACAATGGCTGAGTATCTCTAAGCTGCTCCTCGCCATACATCATAGTTTACGAGAGCTCTTCGCTAGTGTGCTGTCAGGCCGGGGGGTGCCCTTTGGGCCCGGGGTGGCTCCAAACTGTTCCCTCGCTGATCGTGATCCATCGCATACACGCAGTATCGCGCCAGCTACCAGGCGCGATATTAGACGACTCTGTCCCTTGCGGACGCCGCCCAGGTAAAGGAGTGATGTAATGCTCGCCCCCCATCCACGTCCCCGTCCACAGCGTGTCGTGCTCTTCACGCTCGTTCTGCTCATGGTCCTGCTCGCAGGAAATCTCCACGCTCCATCCACCGTTGCCCTCGCAGATGCCCGGCTCGGCTCCAAGCCCGGCCCGACCAACGAGCCGTCGCAAACGATCGCGGGCAGCACCGTGGAGATGCCACCACCGCCCGGCTCGAAGAACGCTACCACCCAGCCGACGCACGATCCCCACGGCGTCACGTCGAGCGGCCCGGCGCTGCCCGGCACCAAGAACGACGACGGCGATCTGTCCGCTGCCAGCTCTGCGGCTGCGGCTGGAACCGGCTGGCGGTTCACCGCCTGCGGCACGATTCAAGACGGCGGCTGGACCACAACATCGAACTCGTTTGAAACCATCCGCTCGTGTACGCTGACGCTGCCCGAAAACGGCTTTGTCTATCTGATCGGATCGACCGCGCTTGGGCGTAACAACGGCGACTTCGAGGCCCGCCTCAACGTCAGCATCGACTCGGCCAGCGGCAATGCCGCGACCGATCGCTGGATCAACGTCTACGGCGACAGCGGCGACGGCACCGATAAGAACGCCCAGGTCACGCTGCTCGCGCCGGTCAGCGCGGGAACGCACACCTTCTACTTCCTCGGCGCGCGCTACAACGGCGCGGGCACACTCCAGCTCTACGATCCCTCGCTCAGCGTGCTGTACTTCCCCGGCTCGTCGGGCGATGTGCTGGCCTGCGGCGTGGCGAGCAACACGGTCTGGACCACCACCGCAGATTCATTTCAGGAAATTCGCTCCTGCGGGCTGAACGTGCCAAAGAGCGGCTTTGTGTATCTCAATGGAACGACCTCGGCTGGACTGGGCAGCGGCGGCGCGTACGAGGGACGCTTCCGCCTGGGCGTCGATACCGTCAGCGGCACTGCCTCAAGCGACCGCTGGGTCAATGTGTACACCGACAGCGGCGACGGCACCGATGAGGCCGTCGCGACCTCGCTGCTCACCTCGGTCAGCGCGGGAACGCACACGTTCTACTTCTCAGGCGCGCGCTACAACGGCACGGGCACGGTCCAGCTCTACGATCCCTCGCTCAGCGTGCTGTACTTCCCAGCGCCCAACGTCACTGCCAAAGTCTGCGGCGCGGGAGGCTCCGACACATGGACCAATAGCACCACGACCTATAGTATCATTCGCTCCTGCACGCTGAACGTGCCCGACAACGGCTTTGCCTTCATCGACGCGAGCGCCTCGGCTGGTCTGAACAGCACCGGCGCGGGCAACGATTGGGAGGGTCAGTTCCGCGTGGGCGTGGATAACGACACCGGCAGCTCGCTCTTCGATCGCTGGGTCAACGTGTACACCGATAGCGGCGACGGCACCGATCGGATCGTGGCGATCTCCGGGCTGGTCAACATCAGCAGGGGCGTTCACACCTTCTACTTCGTGGGCCGTCGCTACGCCGGCAACGGCACGCTACGCCTCTACTCGCCTTCGCTCACGGTCATCGTGCCGGGCGCGACTCACTATATCCCGATGATCGCGAAGTAGACGCGGTGCGCCGACAGGATGGATACAAACGAAACGGGACGCCGAGTGGCGTCCCGTTCTGCTTGCGCTAGCAGTGTTATCTATCCGAAGAAAGCGGCGTTCTTGGCGATATAGCTCTGCCACTGCTCGGGCACGGCATCTTCGGCAAAGATCGCTGAGACGGGGCACTCCGGCTCGCACGCGCCACAGTCGATGCACTCGTCGGGATTGATATAGTACTGATCTTCGCCCTCGTAGATGCAATCAACTGGACAGACCTTCACACACGCCGAGTCCTTGGTTCCGATACAGGGTTCTGCAATGATGTATGGCATGAGAACGGCTCCTTTCCGCTTGCTCCCCAGAGCAAGATATAGCTTCGTGATATGGCATACGATAGCACGCCCTGTACCACCTGTCTGTGACTCTAGTTCCACTTCTGAGAACTATTCTCATATTCATTCGAGTTCGACGTTTCAAGCTCTGAGTTTCGAGCTCTCCCCTGTTCGTGGGTTTGGCGCCTGGTTCTCCGCTTGTTCCCGTGTTCCCGTGTTCTTTATATCTCAGCGGCGTGCTGCAAGCCCATGGCATCCAGCACGATCACCTGGCCCCGCTTGAGCGCGACCAGGCCCTCGTCGGCCATCTGGCGCAGGGTTCGCCCGACGATCTCGCGCACGGTTCCGGCGCGCGCTGCAAGCTCCGCCTGGGTCAGCATCGCCGTGCCGTTGGCCGCCTCGTTCAGCAGCAGCCGCGCCAGACGCGCCCGCACCGAGCGAAAGCCGAGATCCTCGATCAGCGCTGCCTGCTCGCGCAGTTGTTCGGCCATCTGGCGCATGAAGACCAGGGCCAGATCGGGAAACTGCCGAATCAACGGCACCAGCGACTCATCCGGCAGCAGCAGGCAGGTGACAGCGCTCATTGCGCGCGCGGTCGTGGGCGTGAGGCCGCCGTCCAGCAGGGGCTCCATGTTGAAGACCTCGCCGCTGCCGACGACCGCCAGCACCTGCTCGCGGCCATCGTTGGCGGTACGCGCCAGGCGCACCCGCCCGCTGAGCACGACAAAGAGCGCCTCGGCTGGCTGGCCCTCGTAGGTGAGGTATTGCCCGGCGCGATACCGGCACTCGCACATACAGCGCGCCAGCGCTTGCAGAGCGCGCTCGTCCAGATCGGCGAAGAGCGGGATGGTGCTGAGCGTCTGCTGGAGCGTCATGGACTCTTGACGAAGCATGGCCCGTTTCCTATCCACAGCGGGTTGGTTCGAGAGCTTGCTGATAGACACGCTCGAACTCCTCTTTGTAGCGTGCCGCCAGCCCGGCATCATCGACGATCAGCACGTTTTCGTCGTTTTGGGTCTGTGCCGCCCGTGTAAAGTTGAACGATCCGGTGATCACCAGATGATCGTCGATGATCATCGTTTTGCTATGCATGATGTAGCAATTGCCGTCGCTGTGGATATCGACGCCCGCGTCTTTGAGCTTGCCCAGCTCGGAGCCGGTACCCCTGGTATTACGGCTCTCCATTACCGTGCGTACGGCCAGCCCGCGCTGCTTGGCCTCGATCAGTGTATCCGCGATCGGGTCCGAGGTGAAGGCAAAGGCCATCACGTCGATCGACTGTTGCGCGGCCTGCAACCGCTCGACGATCTGCTCGGTGATCGGATCATCGGGCGAGAACGCATTGACTACCGTCGCGCTATCGATCGTGAGCTGCGGATTCACCAGCACGCTCGATCCGCTTGTGCCGCCCGCGCCCTGGAAGATGTCCTCCGCCTTGGCGGTGTAGTTCGCGGCCAGCCGGGGATCGGCGATACGCAGCATGTTATTGTTGTTGCGGAAGGCATCGTTGACCGTCAGATTCATCGAGCCGGTCCAGACGATCGTCTCGTCGATCACGATGAACTTATTGTGCATGAACGCTTCCCGCTCGTCAAAAAAGACCGGAATACCGGCGGCTTGTAAATCGCCGGTCAGCTTCGAGACTTCGGGCGTCTCCAGATTCTCGCCGTCGATCGAGACGCGCACCTGCACGCCGCGCTGCTGGGCACGGATCAGCGCCTCGGCGATCTTGGGCAGATCGAAGTCGAACGACGCAAGCTCGACGCGACGCTGAGCAGCGTCGATATCCGCCGCGATCGTCTCGTCCAGGCCGCCCACGCGGTTTTCGGCTCGTTCGGGATACTGCGGCTTGGTAAAATAGACCTGATACCACGAGCCGCTGTAGCCGCGCATCGTCTCCGTCTCGACCTGATCCTGTGGCGGTGGAGCCGTGCGCGGCGCGACGGAAGGCTGCGGCACGACCGGCTCATCAGCGCTCGGCGCTTCGGGCTGCGAGCCATCGTCCAGCTCAGGCGCGCGCTGTGCCGACGGCGCCAGATCACGGATCTGCTCCAGCCAGCGGTCGAAATAGCCGTTCTGGTATAGCCAGAGCGCCGCAAGGATCAGCAGCAGCGGGATCAGCTTGTTCAGGGGCAGATCATTGCGACCGATGCGACGCGAGCCTCCCTGCCGCGTGCGACGCGAGTTTTGTTGATGGGTGCGACGACGTGGCATGACTCAAACCTTTCGATAAACCCATCTGCGCACGCGCCGCCGCAGAGAGTTCCATAGCGCGCGCCGTCTTGCCTGTGGCGCGCTCCGACTACTGGCATCCGCAGGCGCGGCAGACGATGACCCAGATACCGGGTGAGGCTTGGAAGGAGCCGCCGCCGAGGGAGTCGAGACTGTCGCGGCTGCCTGCAACGCCGCCTGCGCCCGCTCGACGACCGCAGCCGCTGCTTGATCGTCCGCCGCTGAGCGCGCCGCCGCCCGCGCTGCGGCTCGGATCGCGGCCACACGCTCACGAAACGCCGCATCGTCGGCGGCGGCATCCGCCGCCTGCACCTGCTGGGTAATCCAATCAAGCAGCGCGGTCGCGACAGGATCGGTCAGCTCAGCGGTCAGCGCCTCATCCTCGCCGAAACGTTCGAGCGCCTGCTGTACTCGCGCTGAAGGTTCTTGACTCATCGGGCCTCTCTTCATGCTACGTCGGTCATTATACCCGCTTCTTTCACAACCCCTTGCGCCTCCACGCGCCACCTCAGACATCGGACAGACCAATCAGGCGAGACGAACTCCCGCCTGATGATGTTCGAGGCATGACACGCACAGCAGCCGTGGGGATCGCCAGCGCAGAACCTCAGGCGCGGGCTGGGGAAGCAGCCGATTCTGCATCAGCAAGCGATGCCGGGGCTTTTCCCGATCCCTGACTCCGATCGCTTTGTTCTTTCGTTCTTGGTTCTTTCGCCCCGGCCTATCGGCGCGCTACGATGTCACAGTCGGCTGGCGCTTCCAAACGCCGCGCAGCGCCGCCAGCATGCGAGCGCGAGACAGCCTGCGGAGCTGGAAGATCACCGCCCAGCCGCCGATCAGCAGCCAGAGCCGCGCGCGGGGCATCGCGTCCCAAAAATACGCGCGCTCGATCTGCCACGACGTGCGCCACTCGATCAGCGACGGCCAGCGCAAGGTGTAGCGGCCATCCGGCTGCTGAGCGGCAATCGCCACCGCCGCGTTCTCAAGCGCATTCTCCTGCTTGCCGGGATAATCCACCCACAGGTGATCGAACGATCCGACAAGCGTCGCGGGAATGCCCTTGGCGCTTAAGATGCTGGCGAAGACCACCGCCCGCGCCTGGCAATCGCCCTCGCCGCGAGCCAGCACCTCGCTCGGCGTCGGAAAATACCAGGGCACGCCATAGGTCTGCCACGGCACGGCATACGGCACCAGCGTGCTGTTGACGACAGCCTCGATCGCCTGGGGCTC
>DASUTC010000079.1 GCA_036374795.1 Herpetosiphonaceae bacterium | reverse complement strand
GATCAGGTCCTCGGTTTCGCCGCGCGTGCGGCCAGCGATCGGCGTGCCGACGACAATGTCGTCCTGGCCGCTGTAGCGGCTCAGCAACACCTGCCACGCCGCCAGCAGCGTCATGAACAGCGTCGCGCCCTCCCGGCGGCTGAGGTGGACCACGGCGGCGCTGAGGGTCGGGGCGAGCGCGAAGGCATGGGTCGCGCCGCGCAACGAGGGGACGGCGGGACGCGGGTGATCGGTGGGGAGGTGGAGGGGGGCGAGATCGGCGAGTTGGTGCTGCCAGTAGCCGAGCTGCCGCGCGCGCACGGCGCCCTGGAGCCACTGGCGCTGCCAGAGGGCGTAATCGGCGTACTGGATCGGCAGCTCTGGCAGGGTCACTGCCTCGCCTTGAGCGGCAGCGCGATAGAGCTGGACCAGTTCGCGCAGCAAGACCTGCATCGACCAGCCATCGGCGATGATGTGATGCAGGTTCAGCAGCAGCACGTGCGTCTCCGCGTCCATCCCGAAGAGCGTCGCCCGCAGCAGTGGTCCGGTCGCCAGCACAAAGGGGCGGCTAGTATCTTCGGCGATAAGCCGGAACAACTCAGCCTCCCGCTCTGCGTCCGGCCCATGCGCGAGCTGTATGATTGGCAGCGGCACGGGCTGCGGGTCGGCGATGACTTGTGTCGGCTGGCCCAGGGTCATCGGAAAGGTCGTGCGCAAGGACTCGTGGCGGACGACAAGGGCATCGAGGCTGTGCTGAAGGGCGGCGCGATCGAGGGGGCCGTGAAGGCGCAGGGCGATCGGCATGGCGTAGGCCCGGCTGCCCGGCTCCAACTGGTCCAAGAACCACAAGCGCTGCTGCGCAAACGACAGCGGCAGCGCCTGCTCCCGGCTTGCGCGCTCCAGCGGCGGCGGCGCGTCGGCGCCCGCATCCGGCGCGGCGTCCGCAATCTGCCGCGCCAAGGCGGCGAGCGTCGGTGTCTCGAACAACTGACGCAGCGGCAGCTCGACCTGGAAGGTGGCGCGAATGCGCGAGAGCAGTTGGGTCGCCAGCAGCGAGTGCCCGCCAATGGTGAAGAAGTTGTCGTGGAGGCCGATGTGCGACCGATGCAGCAGCGCGGCCCAGAGGCCCGCCAGGATTTCTTCGGTCGGGGTGCGGGAGGCGTACTCGTCCTCGACTGTGAGGGTATCGGCCTCCGGGGCGGGCAGGGCCTTGCGATCGACTTTGCC
>DASUTC010000078.1 GCA_036374795.1 Herpetosiphonaceae bacterium | reverse complement strand
TATCAGCGGAGGTAGCCGCGTGAGGTATGCTCATCTACTAGCGTCATTCTTCTTAGAAATAGGCTGCGAAAACCGGGAGCTATCGTCAAAATCTGTCGGATCATGACGATTGGCATGAGGTAATGATGTACATTTCGGAGGCCGACAAAGATGGAGTTTGATCCGTGTCGTCGGCTGTCAAAACCAGGCAAAAGGATGGCAAGAATACAACGTTTTTGATACCGGCCTGGCATTATAAACTAGCATCTGTAGGATGTCAATCGAAGATGAGATTGCGGCGCGGCGTCTCCGGCCTGTGCCGTTAAAGGCAAGAGCCTCGCGTGTGGCGAGGCTCTGTTTTCCGATTGCGCGGCGTTTAGTTCAGCGGCACGGTGAAGCGGAAGAGCGCGCCGCCATCAGGCCGGTCTTCGACCCAGATCGTGCCGCCGTGGGCCACGATAGCTAGCTTACAGAAGGCTAGACCCAGGCCGGTGCCGCGTCCCTTGCCCTGCGGCGCTTGCCCGAACAGCTCGAAGATCACGCCACGGAACGATTCGGGCACGCCCGGCCCCTGATCGGCCACCTCGACGAGCGCCCAGCGTCCCGGCGCGTGGTTGGGCGGCAGATCGTTGGGCGTGGCGACCGAGGCATTGATGCAGATCTCGCCGCCCTGCGGGCTGAATTTGATCGAGTTATCGACCAGATTTTGCAGCACCCGCCGGATCAGATCGTTATCGACGATGATCGGCGGCAGCATGATCGTCTCGTTGCGCAGCGTGATATGCCGATCGCCTGCGATGCGCTCCGTACGCTCGAAGACGCCCTCGACCAGTTCGAAGAGTTCCACGGGCCGGCTTTGTAGCTCAAGCTGGCGCTGCTCCAGCCGACGAATATCGAGCAGCGCGTTGACCAGATCGAGCATCTGCTGGCTGCTGTCGCTGGCGATCTGGATGATGCGCTCCTGGGCGCTGTTGAGCGGGCCGCTGATCTGCTTGAGCAGCAGATCGGTCGAAACCATCATGTTGGTCAGCGGCGAGCGCAGATCATGCACGATCATATTCGCCAGATCCTGGCGCAGCTTCTCGGTCTGCCGCTCGGCGGTCACGTCGCGCAGCACCAGCAGCGACGCGCTATGCTTCTTGGTATTGCCGCGTACCGGCAGCACCGTCCAGGCCAGGTTGCGCTCGACGGGCGCGGTGACGATGAACTCGCCTTCATGCGCCGGACAGTTGCCCCGCGCGACACAGCGGATCGCTTTACAGATCTCGGCAAGATGCTCGTGGTTTGCCTCCAGCGCCGGATGTCGGCAGAGATCGGCGATGACCCGGCCCTCTAGCGTCTCGTTGGGAATGCCCAGCAGATGCGTCAGTGCGTCGTTGGCCGATGCGATCCGTCCGTCCTTCGTCGCCATCAGCATGCCTTCGGCGGTCGAGTCTAGAATCGACGCCAGCCGATCATGCGCCGCGCTGACCTGATCGAAGAGGCGCCAGTTTTCGAGCACGGCGCCCGCCGTTTTGGCGTAGAGCACCACCATCTCGCGCTCGGCAGGCGCGATCACCGGATAGCTGTAGCCGATCCACAGGCCGCCAAGCGTCGATTGCGCGCCGCTCACGGGCACGATCAGCAGGCTTTGAACGCCGTGCCCGCGCAGCTCGACCGGAATATCGCCGTCGGTGATCTCGATGTAGTCGTCGGTGATCTTCTTGAGCTGCGGCACCAGCGCTCGGTCGCTGCTCTCCGGCAGATGCAGCGTCAGATGACGCGGCTGGTCGTCGCGGCCAAGCACGTACGCGCCGCCGCCGATGCCGTTGGTCGTCCCGATCGCGCCCTCGATCGTCATGCGCATCACCTCGTCGGTCGACAGCCGCGCCGTCGTCACCGCCAGGCTCAGCGCGTTGAGCGCCGTCAGCCGATCGACGGTCTGCTCCTGCTCGTCGACCATGCGCGCGTTCA
>DASUTC010000077.1 GCA_036374795.1 Herpetosiphonaceae bacterium | reverse complement strand
CCGCGCACGCCGGAGTTTTCGGCCATATCGGCCTTGTCCACTATGTCGAGGTACCACTGCGAGTAGTCTTGAGCGCGTGATGTAATGCCTTCTTTTGCCATAGTTAGCCCTTCCTTCTTAGTTTAGCGCGATTTGTCAATCCGAGTTTCGAGCTCAAAGTTTCGAGTTGGCAGCCCTTGATCCTCGTCCCTTTGTTCTCCTGTGCGCCGGGGTACCCTTTGGGTCTGGCACCCCGTTCCTTTGTTCTTGCCCGATTCCTGGTTCTTAGGGTATTCAAGAAATGATACAAACGCGATCCGCTCGATAGGATTGAATAGCCGAACAACTCGCATACTGCCTCCGATCCTGTTCGATCGCCTGCGGCGATCAATCAAAAAGCCCGTCCTGAGCAACCTGCTCAAGGACGGGCCATTCGGCTCGCGGTACCACCTTGGTTGGAACACACACGCGTTCCCTCTCAGCCTACGGCGACACAGGCCAAGCTGCATCGCGATAGGGTGTCCCGATCACGGGGGACGCACCGGCACACGTTAAAGCATCGAGGCGATGCTTGTTCGGCGGCGACTCTGGGGCGGGTTCGGCGCGCATCACCTGGCCGGACTTGCACCAACCTCCGGCTCGCTGGACGGCGAGGAAGCGCGTACTATTCCCCTTCAACGTCGTTCGTTATCTGCTTGTGGTGGAGACTATACCACCCGTTGTATAGAGAGTCAATGCAATCCGGCGATTAATCTCGCTCGCTGTGCGCAACACGGCAGGCAGATAGCACACAGATGGTGGACAGGCAGATCACGATCACGAGCAGCGCTACCAGCATGATGCAGCTCCTTTTGCACGGCGGGCTAGCCGCCGGAAGCATGGTATAACCAGAGTATAGAGATGCAAGGTGTCATACATGTTAAATATCGTTCAACCAATAGTTAGCGATCAGCAGCTTGCCGCGCTGAACGCACGGCTGGACACATGCACGGTCTGCGCTACGGCCAGCCGTCAGTACCGTCATGTGCCCGGCGGCGGCTGTGCTACGAAACCTCGGTTGATGCTGGTGTTTATCAATCCGACCGTGCGCAACTTCACCGCGCATGCCGATTGGCGGGGGGTGCGATTTCCGTTTGCCGGTAAGCCGAAGCTCTGGGAGATCCTCGCGACCGCAGGCTTTGTGCGGGCCGATCTGCCGGAGCGGATCGCAGCGCTGGGACGTACGCCGGAGATGGTCGAGCTACTGCTGCACGAGACTTGCCGACAACAACTCTATCTTACCAATGCTGTCAAATGCGTCGACGACGGCTCCCGGCTGCCGACGACCGCTCGCATCGCCGCTGCGTGGGCATTTCTACAAGCGGAGATCGCGCTGGTGCAGCCCCAGGCGATCGTGACGTTTGGCCTGATTCCATTTCGGCTGCTGACCGGCTGCAATGTACGGCTGGCCGATCAGTTGTGGGATGCGCAGCAGGGTCGCTGCACGTTCTTCTCGTCGCATCCGATCGACGGGCGGAGCTACTCTGTGTTTCCGTGCTACTTTCCAACGGGTCGCGGCAACCCCGTGGCGGCGACCAAGATGTTGATTGCGCTGCGCCAGCAGCTCACGGCGGAATGGCCGCTGGAGTCGTCGAAGCCCGCCGAGGCTTAGGCCAGCCCGGTGATCAGCGCCGCTGATCGCTTCGTGTACGCTCAGCGCTGCTGCTAAGGAGTAATGCCAGCCATGCTGCTGCTTCGTGTGCTTGTCTTTCTGGCGGGTGTGGTGATCGTCGCGGGAACGTTTCTGTCCGCGCTTCAGACCTTTGTGCTGCCACGCAGCACGCGCGATCCGCTGACGCGGCTGGTCTTCAGAGTATCGGCGGGACTCTTTGGCCTGGCGCTGTACCGTACCCAAACGTATGCCGAGCGTGATCGCGTGATGGCGCACTACGCGCCGATCACGCTGCTGGCGCTGCCTGCGGTCTGGCTTACGTTCGTGCTGATCGGCTACATGGCGATGTACTGGGCGGTCGGCGTTACCTCGCTGCGCCAGGCATTTACGCTGAGCGGCTCGTCGCTGCTGACGCTCGGCTTCGCGCCGGTGGTCAATCTGCCAACGACGCTGCTGGCCTTTAGCGAGGCGTTGATTGGTCTGGTACTGGTAGCCCTGCTGATCGCCTATCTGCCGACGATGTACGGGGCATTCTCACGGCGCGAGGCGGCGGTGAATATGCTGGAGGTCCGCGCAGGCTCGCCGCCCTCAGCCGTCGAGCTGATTGTGCGCTTTCACCGGATCAACCGCCTGCATCTGCTAAATCAGTTGTGGACCTCGTGGGAGATCTGGTTTGTCGATCTTGAGGAGAGCCATACATCGCTGGCCGCACTGGCGTTTTTTCGCTCGCCGCATCCTGAGCACTCCTGGGTCACGGCGGCGGGCGCGGTGCTGGACGCTGCGGCGCTGGTCAACGCGGTCGTGGCCGTACCGCGCGACTCGCAGGCGGATCTATGTCTGCGGGCGGGCTACCTGGCGCTACAGACGATCGCCGATTTCTTTCGCATCCCGTACGATCGCAATCCCGCGCCCGACGATCCGATCAGCGTGTCGCGGGCGGAGTTCGACGCGGCGTGCGAGCAGATGGCGGCGGCGGGCGTGGAGCTGAAGGCGGATCGCGATCGGGCCTGGCGCGACTTCGCGGGCTGGCGTGTCAACTACGATACGGTGCTGCTGGCGCTGGCAAGCCTGACGATGGCTCCTGAAGCGCCGTGGTCATCGGATCGGGTGATCCGCTATCGTCGCACGTCGTTTTTGCGCCGGAGTATGTAGCTGATCCTGTCTACGACGAAACCTCCTGGCAATCTAGCGCAGGAGGTTTCGCGGTATCAGCCTGAATGTAGCAGCGACGGATGGAGGGCTACGGCCTGGCGACGGTGATCGCCGTGCCGTTGCTGTCGCCGTCGGGATCGTGGTTGCTCGACGACTGGTAGGTGTACGAGGCCTGCGTCACATTCGTTACCGTAAACGTCGCGCTGGCGTTCTTGGTCGAGATGTTACCGCTGGTGACGCTGCACTGGCCGGAGGCGTTCGTCGTGCAGGTGCCGGTGCCGGTAATGCCGCCGCTCCACGAGCCGGTGACAGTCGCATTAGCGATTGCGCCGTGGCTCGCATCGTGGACGGTCGTCGTCACGGTAGCCTGCCAGGCGCGGCTGCTGACGAGCGCGCGGGTGGCGTCGAGGTCGCCGACGTGCATCGGGGCCGGTGGTGGCGGTGTGGTGAGCGCGCCGCCGTCGACAACCAGCGCAAAGGGCTGCGCGCCGTTCGGCACGTTGTAGCCGCGTACCTGGATCGTCCAGGTGCCGGCTGCCGCCGACTGGATGTACGCATTCTCGACGTTGTTGGTGCGATCCGCCGTGCCGCCGGTTGCCGACCAGCCGCCGCCGAAGACGTTGCCGCGATAGATCGTGCCGTTCGGCGCGGTGAGCGTCAGATCCAGGTCGTTGACCAGATTCTTGGTCGCGGCCTCGGTCGAAGCGTAGTCGCTCCAGACCAGCGAGACTTTGAGCAGAGCGCCGCCTGTGACGTTCGCCTGGTAGGTCGCGGTGCCGTTGGTGCTCAGGCCGGTCGTCTGCTCGACGAACTGGAGGCTGCCGTCGGTCGCCTTGGCGACGTTGACGCGGCCCCAGCCCTCGTGGACGTTGGGAATCGGATAGTCGTTGTCGCTCGCGCCGTCGTTGTTCTCGTCGAGCAGATCGACGGCGGAGTTGATCAGCGTGGCCTTGGTCAGGGCCGAGCTGGCGCTGACGCTATGCGCCTTCTGGTAGTAGTCGCGCACCACTGCCGCCGCGCCCGCCGTCAGCGGGTTCGACATCGAGGTGCCGCCGAAGTACTTGTACTGCCCGTTGACCGGCATGCCCCAGCCGTCGGACTGGAAAGCGTTGTTCTGCGGATTGAGCGGATCGCCGTAGCCCTCCTGGTGCAGGTCGGAGTAGGTCGAGAGAATCCAGGTGCCGGGGGCGACAACATCGGGCTTGATGCGTCCGTCGTCGGTCGGGCCACGGCTGGAGAAGGCCGCCATCTGCTCTTTGTTGCCTGCCGTCGGGTCGCTGGCGATCGGATTGGCGGGATAGTCGCTGCCCCAGCGCTGGCCGTACGTGCCCAGGAAGTTATTGAAGCCCATGCTGGCGCAGGTCTGGCCCGACTGGTAGCTGGTATCGCGCGAGGTGTAGGTCGTGCTGGAGTCGCACTCGTAGTGACCCTGGCGGTCGTTCTCGCTCGCGCCAACGGTGATCACGTTCTTGGCGGTGGCCGGTGAGCCGGTCGAGTCGTTGTCGATCTCACCGTTGGCATTGGCGTCGATGCCCTCGTTGCCCGCCGAGAAGGTGATCGTCATGTCGCGATGATTCCAGATGAAATCGTCGGCGTTGGCGCTATAGGCGGTGTAGTCGCCCGCCGCCGCGCTGCCCCACGAGTTGGCATGGATGCGCGCGTTGGCGTCGTACGCCTGCTGGAAGAGCTGGCGCAGATCGGCTGGCAGCCCCGTCAGGTAGTAATCGTCCATGTAGCCGTAGAAGTTCTTGCAGAACGACGACGTGCGAACCCAGTTCTCGGTGGCCTGGAAGACGAGCCGTGCTGCGGGAGCGGTGCCCTTGTTCGCGCCGCTGGCGTCGCCGTCACTGAGCACCGAGCCTGCCACGTGCGTGCCGTGACCGCTATCGACATCCTGCGCGCCGTCGTCGACGATCGTCTGGAAGCAGAAGTCGGTGACGCCAACCCAGTTATAAACTGCGGTGACACGGCTGGCGGGAATATCGCCATGCGCGCCCGTCGTGGTGCCGTTGCCAATGCCGGTGTCGGCGACCGCTACGGTCTGCGTCGAGCCGTCGTAGCCGCTGGCGTTGGCGGTATTCGCGCCCATGATCGCGCCCGCGCCGTACTGGTTGTGCTTCTCAGGCAGCAAGAAGTTCTCGACCCAGGCGACATCGAGCACCCGCGCAATCGCGTCGAGCTGCGCAGCGTCCGCCGCGACGACGAGGTAGCTGCCCTGGCGTCCGATCACCTGCGCGCTGGTCCGAGCAATCGCGGCGGCAGCCTGTCCGGCATCCGCGCCGCGCTCGACACGCACGTTGTAGAGCTGAGCGCCGTCGCGCTTGAGGTTCGGGCTGAGCTTGTAGGCCGGGTGGAACACGCCAACCCAGGCCACGTTGCCCAACTGCTCGACGCGGCGGGCCTGCGCCGGGTTCATGCGGACTTTGAACGCGAAATCTGGGATATAGTCCAGCAGCTCCGCGCCTGCGGCGCTGACCTGATCTTTCCATGCCTGCTCGACGGGACCACCGAACTGCACGATATAGTAGCCGCGCTCGCCTTCAGCGTATCCGGCGCGGGTCAGGCCGGGGGGAATCGCGGGCGCTTCGCCACGGGCAGGGGTGAATGTGGCGGCTTTCAGGCGGATCGGAGCCGCCTGACTCTGGGCGGTCTGGCTGGCCTGGCCGATGCCGGTGCTCAACAGGGTCGACAGCAAGAGGGCTGCCACGGCGAACAGGTAACGGGGGGAGTGCATCCATTCTCTCCTTTGGTTGTTAACGCCAGCTCAGGGCGCTACAAACTGAACGGATTAAGACGAGGGCATGACGAGGGGTACACGACTACACTGTGACGCTGATCAATCTCAGCGGCACGCCGACACAAAGGGTGTTATGTAGTGGGTTTCGATCTTGCAGAAGAGGGGGCGGAAATTGGAGATCGATTGAGGCGGATTATACCGACTCTTTGTTGATTAAGCAAGGAATGGTGTTAATCGTATTGCGATACGGGCGCTTAGGTGGATGCAACAAGTTGTTGTTCAGGCCCTCGCCCCCGGCGCTGCTCGCCGCCCCCTTCCCCGCGCTCAGGCGGAAGCCCGCCTGAGCGGCGACAGGAGATGGGGAAGTTGATCCTCTATGTTCTTCGCAGGCGAATCGGGCGTTAGATTAGCTCGACGGCCAGCGCCACAGCCTCACCGCCGCCCAAGCAGAGACTTGCGATGCCGCGTTGTCCGCCGCGATCTTGAAGCGCGTGGAGCAGCGTCACCAGCACGCGCGCGCCCGACGCGCCAATCGGATGGCCGAGCGCAATCGCGCCGCCGTTGACGTTGAGCCGATCCTGATCGAGGTCGAGCGCCTTGACGTTCGCTAGCGCCTGCGCCGCGAACGCCTCGTTAATCTCGAAGAGATCGTAGTCGTCCAGCCGGGTGTTCGTCTTCTCAAGTAGGCGCTGTACCGCGTACGGCGGCGCAGTGAACAGCTCCAGGGGCTTAACCGCAGCCTGGGCATAGCCCGTCACCCGCGCCAGGGGCGTCAGGCCAAGCTCGCGCGCCTTCGCCGCACTCATCAGCACCAGCGCCGCTGCGCCGTCGGTGATGCCGGGCGCGTTGCCAGCGGTGACGGTACCGCCCTCGGACTTGAAGGCCAATCGCAGCCCGGCCAACTGCCTGGCATCGCTATCGCGCCGGACAGGCTCGTCGGCCTCGATACGTGTCACCTGGCCCTTCTTGCCCGGAATCTCGATCGGCACGATCTCGCGGGCAAACTTGCCGCCGTCCTGCGCCGCTACCGCGCGCTGATGCGAGCGCAGCGCGAAGGCGTCTTGCTGCTCGCGGGTAATGCCGAACTCCTGGGCGACCCATTCGGCGCTCATGCCCATGTGATGGCACTCGACGGCGCACCACAGCCCATCGTGAACAGTCGAGTCGACGATCTCGCCGTTGCCGAGCCGGTAGCCGAAGCGGGCCTGCGGCAGCAGATAGGGCGCGTTGCTCATATTCTCCATACCGCCCGCCACGACAACCTCCGCATCGCCGGCGCGGATCATCGCCGCCGCCAGCATGACCGCCTTCAGCCCCGATCCGCAGACTTTGTTGATCGTCAGCGCGCCGACGCTGCTGGGCAGACCGCCCTTGAGCGCCGCCTGCCGTGCGGGAGCCTGGCCTTCGCCGGCTTGCAGCACGTTGCCCATGATCACCTCGTCGACGACCGACGGATCGATGCCCGCGCGCTCGACCGCCGCCTTGATCGCGTAGCCGCCGAGTTGTGGAGCCGGAATAGCGGCCAGGCCGCCGCCGAAACGACCGATCGGTGTGCGCGCACCGGAAACAATCACCGTATCACGATCTTGAAGGGTTGCCACAGTTGCCTCCCAAAAGATAAAACGCCCGCACTTCGACCTGAAGCTGGGCGTAACCCGCCTCAGCACGTCGCTGTGCTGCTGCGATTAATGACTTCGCAATCAAGTGTAACATGGCTGCGTATATCGCGCTAGAAGCATTTACCGCCGTGCTCTAGCCGATCGCGGGAGCCGCTCCGAGTTTCCGATTCGGAGGAAAAACCGCCAAAATCCGCACAAACATTTGCAAATCCGACTATTCAAAATCATGCGAATATTTCTGGAAAAGCTGTGGATAATGTGCAAAACTTTTTTCCGCAGATGAAATTCGGCAAGCACCTGCTGCATGTGCGCGACGGAAAAGGGCGATAGGTCGCCGGATCGGCAGGCGACAAACAGCTCCAGCCTCATGACGAAGCTGGAGCCTGGTGGATCGACGGCTGCGGCAGGCTAGAACAGCTCGCTCAGTTGTTTGACGATGCCCCAATCGCCTACGGGCGAGTAGAGCACATCGCGCGCGAAGGGCTGCGCCACATAATCTTGCACGCCCATCTCGATCCGGTCCTGGTTGCGGAGCGGCGCGCCCAGACCAAGCCGCAGCGCCGCCTGGTGGGTCGCCCAGTCGGGATGGTAGCTGCTGCCGGCGCGCTGAAACTGTCTGCTGAGCAGGACATCGCGGATCTCGGCATCGCGCGGCTCCAGCTGGGGCACGTCCAGCAGATTAGACAGCGGAAAGATCACATCCCACTGACCATAGGGGCTGATCAGCGTCTCAAGCGAGAAGATCTGCGCGACGTAGGACTCGCCGCCGCTCAACGTAAAGCGGAAGCTCTCGCTGAGCGGCACGCCGAGCGCGTTGCGGTCGGCATACTGGTGAAAGGCCCAATCGGCGTGATAGATCGCGCCGAGCAGCCGGTAGACCTCGTTGCGGAACGCGCTTTTGAGATCGCCGTCGGGTAGCTGGCTGAGCCGCCGTATATCGCCCCACACGCCCACGGGCGAGGCGACCGCATCGACGCCATAGACCTCGCCGACCCAATCGCGGCCCTCGGCGCGGAAGCGAAACATCGGCAGCAGCGGCGGCCCCAGGCGCTCTTTGACGGCAAACTGATGCATCGCCCAGTCGGGATGGTAGGTGTGGCGCGCCATGCGGTAGGCCGCCTCCATCAGCGCGGTGCGGAGGATCACATTCGGCGATGGCGGCGGCGTCGGCGGTGGATTGGGACCGGGCGGAATATCGCTGTAGACGCGGCTGATGAAGCTGTCCCAGGGAAAGCCGCGCGGATCGCTTTTGCGACCGGGCGGTAGCGCCACCTGTGCATGGCGGACGAGCCGCGAGCGCGGTATTTTGTACTGCTGCACCTTGTTGCGCACAAGCCAGAGCACGGCATCTTGCTGCGCCTGCGGATACGTATCGCGCCCATCGTTGAGATTTTCCATCTCGACGCCGAGCGAGAAACGATTACAGTCGCTCTCGCCCTGCCAGTACGAGACTCCGGCGTGCCAGGCAATATCTTTGTCCTGCACGAGCTGATAGATCTCGCCCAGCTTGGTTACATAATAGTGCGTGCTGACCAGATGGCGTCGATCGCGACCCGAAAGCGTCCAGAGGTCGCCGGTTTTGACACCGCCCGTGGCATGAAGAATCAGCATGTCGATGCGACGGCCCGGCTTATGTGTGGTGTAGGCGGAGGGTAGCGCAGGATACGAGATGATGCGATAGTCCATGCAGCGCTCCTGGTTGTGCGGCTACGATGAGCTATCCTAGAGCCTGCGCGGGCGCGTGTCAAGCGCGGATCTTGAGGCGACCGGCGAGCGCCGCGTGAGGCCCAAAAAATCCAACTGCTTGCACGACTGTGCTACACTCGTGAGACGATAATGTGAAACCCCTTGATCTGAGACGGACACGCATATGGCCTATCTACCGATTACCGAGTACGGGCTGATCGGCGATCTGCATACGGCGGCGCTGATCGGGCGTGATGGGCGGCTGGCCTGGCTGCCGTGGCCGCGCTTCGACTCGCCAAGCCTGTTTGCCGCGCTGCTGGACGACGAGCGCGGCGGCGATTGGCTGCTGGCTCCGACCGAGATTGTTGCAAGCCGCCAGGCGTACGACGGCGAGACAGCGGTTCTGGTGACAACCTTTGAGACAACAGGCGGAGTCGCTGAGCTATGGGATTGGATGTCGCCGTGGGATGGCGTAGCCTCCGGCCACGATCTCTGCCGCGTGCTCCGCTGCACATCGGGAGAGATCGAGGTTGTTTCGCGCTTCTCGCCGCGCCCGAACTACGCCCGCGATCTGCCGACGCTGACGAGCCAGCCCGGCTACCTTGTGTTCGAAGCGCACGATCTGACGCTGCATCTGGCCTGCAAGCAGAGCTGGGAGATCGCCGACGGCTCCGCGACATTTCGTACTCGCCTGCGCCAGGGCGAGGAGATCGGCTGTGTGCTCAGCTCCGGCGTCGAGATCGTGCCGGTCGGCGCGGTTACGGCAGACCTGGAGGCGACGCGGCGCTTCTGGAAGCGCTGGATCGACCAGTGTACCTATGCCGGGCAGTGGGCGGCTGCCGTGCGGCGCTCGGCGATTACGCTCAAGCTGCTGACGTACGCGCCCAGCGGAGCGATCATCGCCGCGCCGACGACATCGCTGCCGGAGTGGATCGGTGGGGAGCGCAACTGGGACTATCGCTACACCTGGCTGCGGGATTCGTCGCTCACGCTGGACGCGCTGTGCGCGCTGGGCTACCACGAGGAGGAGGGTCACTTCTTCCGCTGGCTCGACGAGCTGGCGCAGAAGTTCGCGTCGCCGTTGCAGATCATGTACGGTGTCGGCGGCGAGCAGGATCTAACCGAGGTCACGCTCGACCACCTGGAAGGCTATCGCGGCTCGCGTCCGGTGCGCATCGGCAACGCGGCGTACTGCCAGCATCAGCTCGATGCGTACGGCGGCGTGATCGACGCGGCCTATGCCTACTCCCGCCACCGCAACCTGCTATCGCCGCAGGAGTGGTCGAGCCTGCGCGACGAGATCGACTACGTCTGCGCGCACTGGCACGAGCCGGATCAGGGCATCTGGGAGATGCGCGGCCCGCCTGCGCAGCATACGTTCTCCAAGCTGATGTGCTGGGTCACGCTCGATCGCGGCGTGAAGCTGGCCGAGAGCGAACGCTGGGAGCAGGCGTTGCCGCGCTGGCGACAGACCCGCCAGGAGATCCGCGAGAGTATTTTGCAGCACGCCTGGAACGATCAGCTTCAGTCGTTTACCATGACCTACGGATCGACGGCGCTCGACGCCAGCCTGCTGATCCTGCCGCGTCTCGACTTCTTGCCGCCGACCGACGCGCGCGTACGCGCGACGGTGCTGCGCATCAAGGAGGCGCTGAGCCAGGGCGCGCTCGTGTATCGCTACCGCACCGACGATCATCTGCCGGGCGATGAGGGCACGTTCCTGCTGTGCTCGTTCTGGCTGGTCGATGCGCTGGCCGCGATCGGCGAGGTCGCGGAGGCCGTGGAGCGCTTCGAGACGCTGCTGTCATACGCCAGCGCCCATCATCTGCTCTCGGAAGAGATCGACCCGGCCAGCGGCATGGCGCTGGGCAACTATCCTCAGGCGTTTAGCCATATCGGGCTGGTCAACAGCGCGATTCTGCTGTCGCAGGTACGCTAAACAAAGAACAAACAAACAAAGAACAAAGGGGTTAGAGCGGGTATGGCTCGCTGTCCTTTGTTCTCTGTTCCGTTGTTCTTGGTTCTCGGCCCTACCCAAAAATCCGCACCAGCTCGGCCTGCTGCTCGCTTTTGACCAGCGCGATGATCTTGTCTCCGGCCTGAATCTTCGTGTCGCCGCGTGGGAGCAGCACCTCGCCGCCGCGCAGGAGCGTCGCCAGCACGCAATCGCTGGGAAGCTTGAGCGCCTCGACGCGGCTACCGATCACGTGCGACTCAGCGGGAATCGTGACCTCCGCCAGCGAGATCTGGCCGCCCTCAAGCTTGAGCAGCGGCACCAGATCGCCCATGCTCAGCTCCTCATGGATAATCCGCGCCAGCAGCGACGAGTGCGAGATCGCGATGTCGACGCCCATCTTCGGCGTGAAGAGCCACTCGTTTTTGGTGTGATTGACGCGGGCTACCACGCGCCCGACGCGGTACTCGTGCTTTGCCAGCTTGGCGACAACCAGATTATCCTCGTCGTCGCCGGTGACAGCGACGACCGCATCCATGCTCTCGATTCCGGCCTCGCGCAGCGAGAGCGGATTACAGCCGTCGGCGCAGATCAGTTGCGCCTGGGGGATCGCCCGCTGCAACTTGGTAAACACCGCATCGTTGATCTCGATCATGGTCACGTTGTGCCCCTGGTTACTCAGCACGTTGACTAAGTTCGTGCCGACTTTGCCGCCGCCCACAACTAAGATATTCACAGTCACACCTCCAGGGGGGAACGCTCTGATCATCTGGATGAATATGCATCCGACCAGGATTCTAGCCTTTTTCGTACGGCTTGCCAACCGCCGCCGGTGGTCGCGCCCGCCCGATGATCCCGGCCAGCACGATCAGCGTGACGATATACGGCAGCATTTGCAAAAACTGACGCGGCAGCCCGAAGTTGAAGCCCTGAATCTTGATTTGCAGCGCGTCGGCGGATGAGAAGAGCAGCGCCCCGCCGAACGCGCCCAGCGGCGTCCACTTGCCGAAGATCATCGCCGCCAGCGCGATAAAGCCACGTCCGTTGGTCATCACATCGTCGAAGCGGAAGGTCGACTCCAGCGAAAACCACGCGCCCGCCAGCCCTGAGATCAGCCCGCTGCCGACGACGTTCCAGAAGCGCAGCCGGTTGACGTTGATCCCGACCGTATCCGCCGCCTTGGGCTGCTCGCCGACCGCCCGCGTGCGCAGGCCCCAGACCGTGCGGAAGAGCATCAGGTTGACGACGAAGACCAGGATCAGCATCAGGTAGGTGATCGGCGGGTGCGAGAACAGCACCGGCCCCAGGATCGGAATGCGCCACAGGCCGGGGATCTGCTGCCTGCCGAGCGCCTGAGCGACAATCTCGGCGCCGCTGCGCTGCTCGTAGGGCACGATAAACGCGCCGCGCAGGTAGCCCGTCGTGCCTACCGCCAGCAGGTTGATCACCGTTCCGCTGATGATCTGATCGACCTTGAAGTTGACCGAGAGCACCGCGTGCAGCGCCGAGACGACGGAGCCGGTCAGCATCGCCGCAGCCACGCCCAGCCAGGTATAGCCGGTCAAGATCGCCGCGATATAGCCGATACACGCCGAGAAGAGCATTGTGCCCTCGATGCCGATGTTGACCACACCCGATCGCTCGCAGATCAGGCCGGCCAGCGCGCCCAGTGTGATCGGCGTTGCCAGCCGCACCACGCGCGCCAGCACATCGACCAGATCGACGCTTGAGCCAGCGACCGCCCACAGCAAGATCGTGAAAAAGGCCAGGCCGATCAGCGCGCTCACGTACAGCACGATCCAGCGGAGCGGCTGGCGAATGGCGATATAGATCCCCGCCAGGCCCAGGAGTGTCTGGATCACGATCACGGTCGGCACCGTCGGCAGCGGAATGCGCGCCAGGGGTTGCCCGATCTGCCCGCCCGGCTGCGGAATGGTCAGCGTCGAGACTTTGCCGGGATCGACCCGCGAGACGACGACGGCGATCAGCCCGATCGCGATGATCACGCCAAGCGCGCCTGCGATGCGGGCGCGCGTCACATTGCCGCGCGTCGAGGCGGTGACGGTGGTCTGTGGCTGGCTGAGTGTCTGTTGCATGTTACTTGCCCCACCCGCGCGAGAAGATCATCCGGTCGCTCTCCGACTGGCGCAGCCTGAAGATCCAGCGCACGATCTGATCGGCGGCGACAAAGATGATCGCCAGCGCCTGCACGATTCGGATCAGGTCGCTGGAGATGCCCGCCTGCGCCTGCATCATCCCTTTACCATTGTTGAGTGCGCCCCAGAAGATCGACGCCGGAATAATCGCGATCGGATTACTCTTCGCCAGCAGCGCGATAGCGATACTGTCGAAGCCGTAGCCGCTCGAAAAGAGCGATTTGATGTTGCGCTCCAGGCCCAGCGCCTGGCCGGTGCCCGCCAGCCCTGCCAGCGCGCCGGAGACGAACATCGCCAGCACGAAATTCTTGGTGATGCTCATCCCGGCGTAGCGCGCGGCCTCAGGGTTGGCCCCGACCGTGCGAATCTCGAAGCCGGTCGTCGTGCGGTTGAGCAGCCACCAGATGAACCAGACCGCCAGCAGCGCGATCAGGAAGCCCAGGTGCAGCCGCAGGTTCCAGGCCGGATCGCTGGTGACGATCAAGGGCCGGTAGGTCTGTCCGCCCGTCAGCCCTGGACTCTCGACCGGGCCGATGAAGCGGGGTAGCGCCGCGCTGGCCTGAATAAACGGCGTGCGTTGCAGTGAGGCGGTCGGGTCGCGCAATGGCCCGCTGACGATCAGATAGTCCATCAGCCGGAAAGCGATAAAGTTGAGCATGATCGTCGTGATCACCTCGTGCGCGCCGGTTTTGGCTCGCAGGTAGCCCGGAATCGCCCCCCAGAGGCCACCGGCCAGCGCGCCCGCCAGCAGCGCCAGCGGCAGATGGATGATCATCGGCAGGCCCGTGACGGCAAAGCCGACCGTGACGGAGCCGAGCGCGCCCATGAAAAGCTGGCCCTCCGCGCCGATGTTGAACAGGCCGCACTTGAAGGCGAAGGCGACCGCCAGGCCTGCCAGGATGTAGGGCGTGGCCTCGACCAATGTGTTGGCGATAGCGCCCCGGCTGCCGAGCGCGCCCATGAACAGGCCACGATACGCCGCGAGGACGACCTCCAGCCGCGTGCCGCGATTGGCGGGCGCTGAAAACCAGATAATGACCGCGCCGATGACCAGCGCGATCACGATCGCGAGCAACGGCACCAGCGCGCCGCGCACCAGCGAGATTGCCCAGCTTCGCCGTGGCGCTAACGGCGCGTTAATGGGAACGGCCATCTGCACTCTCCTCTGTAATGCCTGCCATCAGCAGACCAAGCCGTTCGCGTGTCGCTTGGGCGCGTGGCAGCAGCGCAAGTATGCTTCCTTTATACATCACGGCGATGCGGTCCGACAGCGCGAGCACCTCGTCAAGCTCAGCCGAAACCAGCAGAACTCCTACGCCCTCGTCGCGCTGCTGGATGATCGAGCGGTGAATGAACTCGATCGATCCCACGTCGATGCCGCGCGTGGGCTGCGACGCGACCAGCAGCCTGATCGGACGGCTGAACTCGCGCGCGACAATCACTTTCTGCTGGTTGCCGCCGGAGAGCGATCCCGCTGAGGTCCAGATCGAGGGCGTGCGAATATCGAACTGCTGCACCAGCTTTTTGGCCTGCTCCTCGATCTGCGCGCCGATGATCCGAATGCCCTTCGCAAACGGCGTGCGATAGTAGGTCGAGAGCACCAGATTGTCAGCGATGGGATACGCCAGCACCAGGCCGGTGCCTTTGCGGTCTTCGGGGATGTACGCGACGCCGATCTCGGTGATCTCGCGCGGCGATGCGTCGGTGATCGGCTGTCCCTCAAGCTCGATCGAGCCGCTGACGATCTCGCGCAGCCCGTTGATCGCCTCGACCAGCTCGGTCTGTCCGTTGCCCTGCACCCCGGCGATGCCCAGCACCTCGCCCGCGTGGACTTCCAGCGACACATGGTTGACCGCGATCTGGCCTCGGTCGTCCAGCACCAGCAGATCATTGATGTGCAGCACGGGCGCGCCCGGATGCGCTGGCGTTTTCTCGACGGTCAGCACGACATCGCGGCCAACCATCATCGAGGCCAGCGAGCGCTCCGTCGCCTCCTGCGGCAGCGCCGAGCCGACGACTTTGCCGCGCCGCAGTACGGTGATCCGATCGGCGATCTTCAGCACCTCTTTGAGCTTGTGCGAGATAAAGATGATCGACTTGCCGGAATCGACCAGCGAGCGCATCACGCGGAAGAGATCTTCGGCCTCCTGCGGCGTCAGCACGGCGGTCGGCTCGTCCAGGATCAGAATATCGGCCTTGCGGTAGAGCGCCTTGAGGATTTCGACGCGCTGCTGCACGCCCACCGGCAGATCGTGAACCAGCACATCGGGCGGAACGTGCAGGCCGTACTCATCGCCGAGCCGACGAATCCGCTCGTTGGCGGCGCGCTCGTCCAGCAGCGGCCCGGCGACGACCTCCGTGCCGAGCATGATGTTTTCGGCGGCGGTCAGCGTATCGACCAGCGCGTACTCCTGGTGGACCATGCCCAGGCCGAGCGCGATCGCATCCGCCGAGTTGCGGATCGTCACCGGCTTTCCGCCGACTAGGATCTCGCCTTCGTCGGGTGCGTACAGCCCATACAGGATATTCATCAGCGTCGACTTTCCAGCGCCGTTCTCGCCTAAGAAAGCATGGATCTCGCCTTTTTCAAGCGTGAAGGAAATATGGTCGTTGGCAAGAACACCTGGAAATTGTTTCGTAATATTGCGAACTTCGAGCGCGGGTGGCTGTTGCACGGTGTGGCTCTCCCTCAGCGGCACAAGGTTGCGTAGCCGTATTGTAGCTTAAGTTGGGCCGCCTGGGTAAACAAAAAAGAGGCGTTGATACGCCTCTTTTTGCTCAGCCTACCTATGCGCGCCGCTTATTTGACTTCGACGTTGGTCTGGATGCTGCCGTCGGCCAGGCCCTTCTTGACCTCATCGACCTTGGCCTTGATCTCGGCGGTGACAACGCTCGACGCATCGTGCGCCTCGGCATAGTCGACGCCGCCGTTGGCCGCGTCGCCGACGTACTGCTCGTTGCTGAAGTTGCCGTCGACCACCGACTTGATCGTGTCGAACACGGCGTTGTCAACGCGCTTGATCGCGCTGGTGACAAGCTTGTCGGCACCTTCCGCCGAGCCCTTCTTGAAGGTGGTGTTGTACTCGTCCTGGTCTACGCCGACTACGTACGCGCCTTCCTGAGCCGCCGCCTGGATCGCGCCCGACCCGGTCTGGCCGCCAGCGCCGAAGATCACGTCCGCGCCCTCGGCGATCTGCGAGCGAGCGGCCTCGCCGCCTGCCGCCGGATCGGTGAAGCTGGGCAGATAGACCTGGAGCACGTTGATGTCGGCCTTCTGCGCCTTCGCGCCCGCCTCGTAGCCCTTGACGAAGCGCTGCACCGCCGGAACCTGCTCCACGCCGCCGACCACGCCGATCGTGTTGCTCTTGGTCAGCAGCGCCGCCATCGTGCCGACGATGTAGCCCGCCTGGTCTTCCTTGAAGAGCAGCGGCTTCACGTTGTCGGGCGCGCCTTCGGGAGCGGCATCGACGATCGCGAACTTGACGTCTGGAAAGCGCGTGGCAATCGCTTTGATCGCGTCGCCCATCAAGAAGCCGACGCCGATCACCAGATCGTACTTCGCCGAGGCGAACTGCTCAAGGTTCTTCTCGTAGTCGGTCGGCTGCTGCGTCTCGATGTAGTCGACCTTGATGCCCAGCTCTTGCTGCGCGCGCTGCAAGCCCTCATAGGCGAACTGGTTGAAGGTGCCATCGTTGATCTTGCCGACATCCGTCACCAGCGCCACGCGGATATTGCTGGCATCGCCGGACGCGCCGCCGGTGGCGGTTTCTTGGGCAGCCGCCGTCATCGTCTCGGCGGGCGCGGGCGATGCTCCTGTTTCTGTAACAACCGGGGATGGGCTAGCCTCGCCCGCCGGTGATGTGGCGGGGCCTGTCGTGGTGGTGTTTCCGGTGCCAGCATCGCCGCCGCCGCACGCCGCCAGAATCGGCAGCAACAGGATCAGCAGTAGGACACCGTACAGCGATTTACGCATAAAGCGGTCCTCCCTTGGAGACAACCTAAATGACGGCTGGATACGTTCCAGCCGCGAGCCATTATAGCACAAAGGTCTTGGCAAGCTCCTACATCACCTATCGCGCCGCCAGGCTCAGCGGATCAGTGTCTCGATCTTATCCACTGCATCGGCGGCGACGCTCATGTGGATGATGTCGCCCTCCTGAAGGGTCGTGCCCTGCGTCGGCACGAACGCTCGTCCGCCGCGCACGACCGCAAAGACGTTGATCGAGCCGCTGTAGAGCAGATCACGCACGGGACGCCCGGCTACCAGGGCGGAGACGCGCGCCTGCATCACCTGCACCTCGCCATTGCCCAGCTCTTGCGTCCCATGCAGATCGCTGTTGAGCAGCATGCGCTTGATTTTATGCGCGCCCCAGGAGGTTGAGCTGATGGTGCGGATGCCAAGCCGCCGGTAGATCTGCTCGCGCTGCGGATCGTAGATCCGCGCCACGACGATCGGCACTCGAAACGTGTCACGCGCCACGGTTGCCGCGATGAAGTTGGAGTTGTCGCCGCTGGTGACGGCGGCGAAGGCATCCGCGCGCTCGATGCCGGCCTCACGCAACACATCGCGATCGAAGCCGATGCCGGGAACGGTGCGTCCCCGAAAGCCGCTGCCGAGCTTGCGGAAGGCCGTTGGATTTTTATCGACGACCGTCACCTGATGCCCGTCTTGCTCCAACAGATGCGCCAGCAGCACGCCGACGCGACCGCATCCAACAATTATCGATTGCATGTGCGTTCCTCAATCTCTTCGAGTTCCAGGTTTCGCGTTTCGAGGTGAGGCCCTCACCCCCGGCCCCTTCCCCGAACCTCGACAGGCTGCTCCGCCCAGAGGATACCCGGGTTGCGACAGGAGCGGGGGAAGAGGTGGTAGGGGCCACCCCAACCCCCGGCCTGACGGCTCTTGGTTCTCGGCTCATCCTCCGTGTTCTTTTAGCTCTTCGCCGAAGGAATATTGCCGAGCGGCTGCTGCGCCGCGATAGTCGGCTGTGGCTTGAAGATCGGATCAAGGCGCTGACGAACGAACTCCAGGCCCGCGACAAGCACGGTTCCGGCAAGCGCCACGCCCCAGCCCCATGTGGGGATCGTGGTTAAGGCAATGTAGGCGTGGACCGTCGGCCAGATGATACACACGACCAGGATGCCGAACGACAGCCCGACCAGTCCCAGCAGCAGCAGGAGCGGACGGCGGTCGTTGGGCGCTGCCGAGCGCCGGATCAGAGCCGCGCCCAGCAGAGCGGCGACGCTCATCACGACGTACAGGCTGGTCGCGACGAGGCCATGCCGCCCCGCTTCGTCGGCGATACGCGCCTCGTACGCTAGCAGGTTGCTGACGATCAGATCCCTGAGGTTGTACTGGCCGTGGACCTGAACAACATAAAAGATGCTCGTTAGGAGCGCCAGAGTCGCTGTGAGGCCGCCGAACCAGCCATAGCCCAGCAGATAGACTTTTCGCGCCAGCAGCGGTCGTCCCGTGGGTCGCGGCGATCGCAACATCAGCCGTGGATCTGGCCGACCGGCGCCGATCGCCAGGCCCGGCAGCAGCCCCGCCAGCAGATCGATCAAGAGCTGCTGGCCCACCGTCAGCAGCAGCGGCAGGCCAAACACCAGCGCCGCGATCAGCGCGACGATCTTCGCAACCGTCGTGGCAAGATTGAGCGCAACCAGTCGTCGAACCCGCTGCTCGACCGCGCGGCCTTCGGCGATGGCCTCCGCGATCGTCGCGAAGTTGTCGTCGAGCAGCACCAGATCGGCGGCCTGGCAGGCGGCGGCGCTGCCCGAAGCTCCCATGGCGATGCCAGTGTAGGCCGCTTTGAGCGCGGGCACGTCGCTGGCCGCGCCGCCGGTGACGAGCACCACCTCGCCCAGCTCCTCCAGCGCCTGCACGACGCGCACTTTGTGCTCAGGTGTGAGACGCGCCAGCACCATATCGCCATGCCGCAGCCGCTCTTTGAGCGTCGCCTGATTCATGGCGTCGATTTCGGGGCCGCTCAGCACCGTCGAGCGTGTGCTCCGAACCATCGTGCAGCGTCGCGCGATCGAGGTTGAGCTAATCATATCGTCGCCGGTGAGCATGATCGTGCGAATATGGGCGTTGTGACAGGCTTCGATCGCCTCGGCTACCTCCTGCCGGGGCGGATCGACCACCGCCATCATGCCCAGCAGCACCAGATCGTGGGCCACATCGTCGATCCGCGTCGCACGTGGGTCTGCGCTCGTCAGCGCGCGGCGGGCAAACGCGACCGTCCGCATGGCGTCGCGCTGATGGCGGTGGAGCACTTTTTTGATCGCCTGCCGATCGCGATCGGTGAGCGGACGCTCGCCGTTCATCGTGGCGAGCGCGGTACAGCGCGCCAGTAGCTCGCGCGGCGTGCCTTTGACATAGGCGAACGTCTGGCTGTGCTCCTGCACGATCACGCCGTCCAGGGCGGTGTCTCGATCGCTGTTCAAGACGGCAATCTGTGGGATCTGCTCATACACATCCGCGGCTTTGATGTGGGCTTTCGCCGCCGCGACGATCAGCGAGGCCTCGGTAGGATCGCCCAGGATATGCCAGTGCGGGCGCAGCGTATCGGGCGGCAAGAGTCGCGCCGTGCTGGTCAGCACCGCTCCGCGCAGCAGCGCGCCGATGTGCCGCGCGGCGTTGGCCGTGTCGAGCGGGCGATGCTCGGCGATGAACTGGCCCTGCGGCAGGTAGCCCACCCCCGTGACGACGATCGGCCCGTCGGCGGTCCAGACTTCGCGCACGGTCATCTCGTTTTGCGTCAGCGTGCCGGTCTTATCGGCGCAGATCACCGTGGTCGCGCCCAGGGTTTCGACGTTCGATAGGCGGCGAAAAATAGCCTTATGCTTCTGGAGTCGTCGCGCGCCCTCGATCAGCGCCAGGGTAATTCCGGGCATCAGGCCCGTGGGCACGGCGGCGGTGAGGAAGAGCACAGCGATCGTCAGGCTCTCTTCGATGGTCAGCCTGAGCTGGTTATACACATAAAGAAAGCCAAGCAGCGCGCTGATGAGGCCGACGCCGAGCACGACGTTGCCTAGATGAGCAAAGGCCCACAGCAGCGGGCTAGGCTCCTCCTGGGCGCGCTGGGTGAGCGCGGCGATCTTGCCGAAGGCGGTGTTCGTGCCCGTCGCAAAGACCACTGCCGTGCCGTGGCCGCTCACGACCCGCCCGCCGGCATAGACCACGTTTGGCAACTGCTCGGTCACATGGTCGTCGTCAAAGACTGCATCGACGATGCGATGAACCACCGACTCTTCTGTGCTGAGCACGGTATCGACGGTATGCAAATCGTGCGCCTCGATCAGCCGCGCGTCGGCGGGAATGCTATCATTCGGTCGCAGCAGCAGGATATCGCCCGGCACCAGCATCGACGCCATAATATTCTGCTCACGCCCGTCGCGCAGCACCCGCGCGAACGCAGGCAGGATGTCGTGCAGCGCCGCCGCCGCCCGCTCGACCTTGCGCTCTTGAATCGCGGCGACGATCGTGTTGAGCGCGGCGATCACGAGGAGCGCCTGTCCCATGTACATGCGGTCGATGCCGAAGGCGATAAACGCGGCGATCCACAGCGGCAGCAGCAGAGGCCGGACGACAATCGCGAACACGCCGAAGATGCTGCGCCAGCCGCGCCGGATCGTGAGATCGTTCGTTCCGAGCGCGGCAAGCCGGATCGTCGCCTCGTGAGTTGTCAGCCCGTGGCGCTCGGTCTTGAGTTCGGCTAGCGCTTGCTCTGGCATCAGTGTGGCGATCGACGTGGCTGGAATGGCTTGCCACTTCGTGGTTAATTCATCGACTGATGACTCTGTAATAGCCATACCTTAATCTCGTACGTGACAGGAGGTACGCAGTAGCGTTAGCGAGCCTGCGACGGAGCGGCATTGTATCCTTACTGTGGCAGGCGAAACGTCTGTTTAAAGCAGCGATTCCGTAGCTCCTGTTAAGTGATCGACGTATTTAAGCATCCGTATTGTAGCGCGTTCGGCACGTTTGGTACAGCCGGTATCGTCGCTCAGGCGCGGCATGGCCGTAAAATGCGCAAGGGATGAGCATGGCTCATCCCTTCCTGGCCTGGTATTGTGTGCGTGCTTAGCGGCGACGTTGTACCGTGTGGCGGACCCGTACCGGCTCTGGTGTCAGCTTGGCGGCTTGGTCGATCTGAGTCGCGATCCAGCATACACAGAGAGCAGCGAGCAACAGAGCGCAGACAATAAGCATAATCATGGCACAAACTCCTCGATTCCAATCCTTGAGCTGACACCCTCACGGCACTACTCCGCTTGTTTGCAACAGCTCTGTCTCTTTAAATCTTGTGCCACTGGAGAAGTGCAAAAAACATGCCAGGGTTTGCTCCGTCAATCCAAAGGTTGTCCACAGATCGTACACACCGCCGCCGGATTCTCGGAAGGCTGTCCCACCACCCACAGATCGCATGCGGCGCAGCGGTAGGCGCGAATGCGCGGCGCATCCAGCTTAGGCGCAGAGGGCGCGGCGATCAACGCCTCATGCAGCGTATCCAGGTCGCGGGCCGCTACCAGTCGCGCGTGATCGACGCGCTCGCCGACCAGCTCCAGCTCTAGCAGCATCGCGGGCGCGATCGTATGGCGGCTGGTGACATTGTCCAGCGCTTTCTCGTCGATCGTCAGCGTTTCTTCTTCTCCCTCCGGCCAGGGCACCGCCGAGAGCGTGACGGTATCGCCGCCGAAAAATCCGCCAAAATTATGAACCTCAGTCACCCACATTTTCCGGGTATCACTCATCGCTGGTGTCCTCATCGATCGATTCTGCTGACGGTAGGCCAAGCAGATCATGAAAGATCGCATAGTCGCGCTGCGATAGCGCCAGTGTAACGGATTCGATCGTCGTGTCGGTCTGGAGCGCCTGCTGGATGCCGATCATCTGCGCCGCGCCCATGACATAGCGCGGCAGCTTCTTGGGCACCGGCGGCAGCACATGATAATCCGTGCGCGTGCCGATCGCGGGCATGATGATGTGCCGCGCCTTCAGCTCTATCGCCTCGAGCAGGGCGCTGCGGGCGGCGGCGGCGATGTCGAGCGGCGTTGCCCGCACCAGATGATCGCGCTGCTCCGGCTGCTGGATGTACGTAAAGGTGATCGTCCAGATCGCGTGGCGCAGCGTGTGCGTCGTCGGGTGGAGCGGGAAGCCCAGCGCCGCGCCGATCGCGTACGGGCCGCCGTGCAGCGCGAGCGCCTGCTCACGCCGTGCGCGCAGCTCAGGGTTAAGCCCGTCTACGCTCGCGGCCAGTCCGCGCGAGGCCGTGAGCCAGCCGCTATCCTCGACCACAATCGCATCGGCGGGTACAGTCAGCGCATCCGCTGTCGATAACTTCACTCGCTCGTCCACCATCGTGCCTCCTTACTCCTGCGCTCATTATGAGCAGCGGACCGCGAAAACGTCAAGCTTAGGTAGAAACGTACTAAAAATTTGTAGGACCTACGGGGGCTGACGACCTACGACAAAAGCAGGTACGATACAACTATCAAGAATAGTGAGGTCGCCATGCAGCTCGAAGGATGTTTATCTCGCTTTGCTTTGCGGGAGCTGCTGGAGCTTTGTAGCAACAGTTTAGTTACTGGCGCGATCGAGATTCAAGCGCCGTCAGGCACGCATCTGATCTTCTTCGTCGAAGGTCGCTGCGTGCATGCGTCGTCTCCCGCTGCGCAGGGCTTTGATGCGCTCTGGCCGCTCTTTGAACTGGGGGACGCTCCGTTTCGTTTTGTTGCCGGGCAGACCACGCCCGAACGGACGGTTGTGGAGCCGACGCCGAATGTGATCGATCAGGCAGTAGCGCTGGCTCGGCAATGGTCCAGAATTCGGCCTCATATTCCCGATCTCGACATCGTGCCCGAATTCGTCACTCCGGCCAACGGCGAGCAGGTGCGAATCTACGAGGAAGACTGGCCGATCCTGTCGGGCGTCGACGGCTCGCGGACGATCGCCGAGGTTGCCCACTACGCCGTGCTCGATCCGATCGAGGTCTGTACCGGCCTGCTCCGCCTGAAGGAGCGCGGTCTGCTCCGGCTGTCGCGGGGACGAGCCGCCGTCGAGCAGGTGAAGGCGACGAAGATGTTGCCGCCCGCGCCCAGGCCGAAGCCGAGGCTGAAGGCCAAGGCTGCCAGCCAGCCCGCAGAGCAGACCAGCTTCTTCGCCAAGCTGCTGGTCGCCGTTCCCGAAGATGTGCTGAGGCCGGTCGAGCCGCTGCCCGATGCTTCCACGCCCGAACCGGCAGAGCGGACCATCGAGGAAGTGCCAGCCGCCGCCGCATCCGCTGAGGCCGCCGCTGCCACGGAGTACGACGATATTTTGCGGCTGTTACGCGCCTGATAGCTCGCGCTATGCCTTCCGACAGCGCTTCTTTTCCAGAGATGAGCAGATAGATTGACCTCGTAGAGATGCATTGCGATAGGCCCAAGGACACCGGCGTGCCCTACGGTTCAATTCAATGCTTTTGATTCTGACCACTTCCATACCCCACCCTGACATAAACGAGGCAGGTTATCGAACCTGCCTCGCTCGTCGCGTCCATCTGTTGTCGCCTGCCGCCTGCTACTGAAGGATCACGTTGTCGATCAACCGCGTCGTGCCGAGGCGCGCCGCCAGCGAGACGACCGCGCCGCGCTCGATCGGCCCGTCGATCTCGTGGAGCGTGACCGGATCGGCGATGCTGACATACTCGACCTGCGCCAGCGGCTCGCGCGCCAGGGCTTGGCTCAGCGCCGCCCGCAGCGTCTCCGCGTCGCGCTCGCCGCGCTGGTAGAGCTCGACAACCTGCTGCAAGCCCCGGTAGAGCACAGGAGCCGCCGCCCGCTGAGCTGGATCGAGGTACACGTTGCGGCTCGACAGCGCCAGCCCATCGCGCTCGCGCACGGTCGGCACGACGACGATCTCGGTGGGGATGGCAAGATCGCGGATCATCTGCCGAATCACCACCGTCTGCTGCGCGTCCTTCTGCCCGAAGTACGCTCGCTCGGCCTGCACGATGTTGAACAGCTTGCATACAACAGTCGCAACGCCGCGAAAGTGTCCGGGTCGGTGCGCGCCTTCGAGCATAGCGCTGACGTTCTCGACATCGACGTAGGTGCTGTAGCCTGGCGGGTAGATCTCTGCTACCGCAGGCACAAAGACCAGATCGACGCCCTCGGCCTGCAGCAGCTCAAGATCGCGGGGGATGTCTCGCGGATAGCGCGCGAGATCCTCGTTGGGTCCGAACTGCGCCGGATTGACAAAGATGCTGGCGGCGACATGGTTGCACTCGGCTCTGGCACGGCGCAACAGAGTCAGGTGGCCCTCGTGAAGGTAGCCCATCGTCGGCACGAAGCCCAGTGAGCCGGGCAGCGCCGCGTGAGCCGCTCGAAATGCTTGAATGGTGTCAAGAATCTGCATAGTTGTGGCAGGTTGCGGCCCGATCGGAAGCATGCCCATGCGCGATCGGGCCATGTGATGGTTAGTCCTGGTTGATCGAGTCGAGCGCCGCTTGCAGCACCGACTCATCCATCTTGGCGCTGTGGCTGGCGGTCGGGAACGCGCCCTCACGCACCTCCGCCGCATACTCTTCGGCTGCGGCGCGAATCTCATCGGCCAGGCTGCGGTAGCGCTTGGCGTGGCGCGGCACGAAATCGGTGTACAGCCCCAGCATGTCATGAATGACCTGCACCTGGCCGTCGCAGCCGATGCCCGCGCCGATGCCGATCGTCGGGACGCGCAGCCGCTCGGTGACGGCGCGCGCCAGCGGCGCTGGAATCAGTTCGAGGACCACGGCGAACGCGCCCGCCTGCTCAAGGCGCTGCGCATCCTCGATCAACTGCCGCGCTGCCTCGACGGTCTTGCCCTGCACGCGCTTGCCGAGGACGTTCTCCGACTGAGGCGTAAATCCCAGGTGGCCCATCACCGGAATCCCGGCCTGCGTAAGCTGGCGAACAATCGGCGCGACCGCCGCGCCGCCCTCCAGCTTGACCGCCTGGCAGCCCGCCTCTTGAAGCATGCGCCCGGCATTGTGAAGCGCCTGCTCGGCGCTGGTGTAGCTGAGAAACGGCAGGTCGCCGATGATCAGCGACCGCGATGTGCCGCGCACGACGGCTTTGACATGATGCAGCATATCGTCCATCGTCACCGGCACCGTCGAGCTGTAGCCCAGCACCACCGTGCCCAGCGAATCGCCCACCAGGATCAGAGGAATCCCCGCCGCATCGACCATCTGCGCCATCGTGTAGTCATAGGCCGTGAGCATCGGGATGCGCTCGCCGCGCGTTTTCATCGCCTGGATGTCTTGTATTGTGATCCGCATGATCGGTTCTCCATAACGCAGCCCACTGATCCATGCTTCCCTGTTGTCGAAGCACGGGCGGGCAGATTATTGCTCGTGCTCCAATGCAAGCTCGCTGGGAAGGGTGATCGTGTCTTGCAGCAGGCCCGCAATCTGCGGCGACAGACCGCGCTGCTCGGCCAGCGGCAGCGCGCCGTGCGCCAGGCAGCGGTAGAGCGCACCGATGTGCGGGAGCGTCTGGTCCAGGGCATGAATATGTCGCCGGACCGTGCCGACATCGCCGCGCACGAGCGGCCCCGTGAGCGCAGCGGGGAGTCGCTGCCGCTCAAGATTGTCCAGCGTGGTGCGCATCAGCGGCAACAAGGCTTGCAACCCCTGCTCCGGCGTCGCGCCCAGTTGCTCGAAGATCTGCTCGGCCAGCGCGGCCAGCACGATCGTGTAGTTGGAGGCGATCACAGCGGCGGCGTGGTACAGCGTCTTATCCTGCGGCGCGAGGTCGAGCGCGTGTCCGCCAAGCGCCCGTGCCAGATCCCACAGGATCGCGTGGAGCGGCGGCGGCGCTTCGATGGCGAAGGTAATGCCGGGCGGCAAGGTGGCGTCCAGGGTGGCGAACGCGGCCAGCGGGTGAAACGCGCCGATGATCGCGCCGTCGTCGGCTGCCGGTTGCAGCGCGCTGGCGGGCGATACGCCGCTGGCGTGTACGACGAACTGCCCGGAGCGCCAGGCACCGGCAGCGCCTAGCTCGCGAGCAACCGTGGTGATCGCGTCGTCGGAGACGGTCAGCAGCACCAGATCGGCGCGGCGGGCGGCCTCGGCGGCGTTCAGGACTTCGGCGCAGAACGAGCACGCCGTGGTCTGCGCCTTGCGCGGATCGCGGCTCGAAACGGCGCGAATGTCGTAGCCTGCCGCGTGGATCGCTCGTCCGAGCGCCAGGCCGACACGGCCAAGCCCGATGATGGCAATCGTCGGAGGCGCACCGTCTGATAGAGGTGTGGCGAGATCTGCGGGCGTGGAATGCCCCAGTGGTGACGACAGTGTCATATCGTACCATCCCAGTCGATAACCGATCCAGGTGGCTTGCGCGTGGATCGAGAACCTAATACGCTCCCCGCCCGAAGGTCGAGGGCATGGGTATTCTAGCATGGGCGCAGGTGATTGACAATGGATGAACCAGGCGGTACAATACCGTGCGGTTGATGGGGTATCGTCTAATGGTAGGACGCCTGACTCTGGATCAGGTAGTTGGGGTTCGAATCCCTGTACCCCAGCCAAAGGCAGCCGGTGCATACGCGCCGGCTGTTGCATTTTAATCGCCTCTTTGGTTCATGATATACTGGCGCGCATGAACGCTTCTGCTCCAATTGGCGTCTTCGACTCCGGCGTTGGCGGTCTGTCGGTGCTCCACGATATTCGCGCCGCGCTGCCCAGCGAAGATCTGATCTATGTCGCCGACTCCGGCCACGTGCCCTACGGCAGTAAATCGCAGCACTATATCCAGCAGCGCTCGGCGATCCTCACACGCTTTCTGATCGAGCAGGGCGCGAAGACGATTGTGATCGCCTGCAACACGGCCACGGCGGCGGCGGCAACCTTTCTCCGCTCGACGTTTACGCTGCCGATCGTAGCGATGGAGCCTGCGGTCAAGCCTGCGGCGGCGGCGACGCGCTCCGGTGTGATCGGCGTGCTCGCGACGGTCGGCACGATCAAGAGCGCGCAGCTTGCGGCGCTGCTTGAGCGCTTCGGGCAGGGCATCGAGGTGGTGACGCAGCCCTGCCCCGGCCTGGTGGAGCAGGTCGAGGCGGGCGATCTTGACGGCCCCGCGACGCGCGCGCTGGTGGAGCGCTACACCGCTCCGCTGATGGCGCGCGGCGTGGATACGATCGTGCTCGGCTGTACGCACTACCCGTTTCTGCGCCCGCTGATCGCCGATGTGGTCGGGGCGGACGTGGCGCTGATCGATACCGGCGCTGCGGTGGCGCGGCAGCTACACCGCGTCCTCACCGCGCACGATCTGCTTGGCAGCGGCACCGGACGAGGCGGCGAGCAGTTCTGGACCAGCGCCGATCCCCACGACGCGCCGCGCGTCTTCTCGTGCCTGTGGGGCCGCGATGTCGGGGTGCAACGCTTGCCGGAGGGCTTTGTGTGAGGCAGGCAGGAATCCAGGCCGCCCTCGATCAGCATCGATAGCGCTTACTCCGGCTGCTCACGCTGCTCGATAAAATCGCCTGAGAATTGATCTAAGCTCTCGAAGAGCGCTTGCCACGGATCTTGACACGGCAAGAGCACAACCGCGCTGCCCATCCGCTTGATCAAGACGTGATCGCCCTCGAATCGAAACTCCTCCGGCAACTCCACCATCTGGCCCGGCCCGCTTTGCAAGCGCTTCGCCGTCTGCATCGTCATGCCTCCTCGATGAGCTATCGCAAAAGTGTAGATCTTAGCTGCTGTCCGCGCAAGAGCCGAGCACCTAAATCACCGATCCGCACGATCCGTTACGCATGTTTTCCGTTCATATTTCGAGGTGCGGCGCTTAAGAAAACCGTAAGCAATGCGCAACATCGTGATAAGCGGCGAGTCTTACGCTACAGGCAGCAGAGCAAACCAGGAGGAAACTGAATGACTCGCAGACGCTTATTGTTTGGAATCGCTGCGCTTGCCGCGATCATCGCCGCGCCAATCGCGTGGTATTTGATCAGCCCGCTGTTTATCACGCGCACCGTCAACGAGGATTTTCCGGCGGCGGCGGCAGCGCCCGCCGTGCAGGAGAGCATGACCGGGGCCAAAGCCGACGATATGATGATGCCTCAGACCGCCCAGGCTATGCCGGAAAAAACATCTGAGGCGATGGCGATGTCGGATGATGCGATGATGGCAAAAACGCCTGATGCGATGATGGCTGAGAAATCGGGCGATGCGATGATGGCAAAAACGCCCGCAGCCATGGCCGAGCCAACCGCCGCGCCGTCTAACGAGCCCAGGCTGCTGCGGATGGGCCAGTTCCACCCGGTCGAGCATGAGGGCCGGGGCATGGCCTCGATCTACCAGTTGCCGGACGGCAGGCGCGTGCTGCGGCTGGAAGACTTTGAAGTGCTCAACGGCCCCGATCTCTACGTCTGGCTGTCGAGCGCCGCCGATGCCAGCGATGCGCGGACGATCCTCGACAGCCAGTATGTCTCGCTGGGGCGGCTGAAGGGCAACCAGGGCAATCAGAACTACGAGCTGCCCGCCGATCTCGATGTGAGCGCCTATCACTCGGTGACGATCTGGTGCCGACGGTTTAGCGTCAACTTTGCGACCGCGCCGCTGAAATAGCTGTGTGACCTGAGCATAGGGCGAGAGCTGGTCTGACGGGCTGCGCTCTCGCCCTATGCTGGCGTATGGCGCGGAATTACGTCGCATCTTTGGAAAACACCTGATTCTGCATCACAATTCGCGCTCAAGGTTTTCCCTTGTTCTTTTGTTCCTTTGTTCTTTGTTCTTTGTTCTTCGTTGCTATAATCGAGGAAGGCACAAGCGAAATGGACGCAACTATGGCGACGATTCTGGTTGTCGACGACGAGCCGAATATTCGTGAGGTGGTGGGGCTGTACCTGCGCCGCGACGGGCATACTGTCGTCGCGGCGGCGGACGGCGATGAGGCGCTGCGGCTCAACCAGATCCACCAGCCCGATCTGGTCGTGCTCGATCTGATGCTGCCCAAGATCAACGGCCTTGAGGTCTGCCGCCGCATTCAGGCGGAGCGGCGCGTGCCCCTGATCATGCTGACGGCCAAGGGCGAGGAAGAAGATCGGATCATTGGGCTGGGCGTGGGCGCGGACGATTATGTCACAAAGCCGTTTAGCCCGCGCGAGCTAGCGGCGCGGGTTGCCGCCGTGCTGCGGCGCGTCAACGAGGCTGTGAGCACCGGCACCGACGAGAAGATTCTCGACTTCGGCGATCTGCGGATCGATCCCAACACCCGCGAGGTCGTTGTGCGCGGCTCGCCCGTGTCGCTCACGGTGCGCGAGTTCGATCTGCTCTACTACCTGGCGCTGCATCCTACCCGCGTCTTCACCCGCGATCAGCTCATGGACGCCGTGTGGGGCTACGCCTTCGCCGCCGACACCAGCACAGTGACAGTGCATATGCGCCGCCTGCGTGAGAAGGTCGAGGCCGATCCGACGCAGCCGCGCTACCTGCTGACGGTCTGGGGTGTTGGCTATCGCTGGGGAGGCGAGCGATGAGCATGATGCGCGTGGTCGGCGTTGCGCTGCTGTTTCTGCTTGGCGCGCTGGCGATCACCCTGGCCGTCGCCGCGACGCTGCTGGGCATTCCCACCGCCGATCTTCCGGCGGTCGCGTGGCTGCTCGCCAGCGTGGGCGGCGGTGGCGGCCTATGCGCGCTGGTGCTGATGCGGCCTGCCGTGATCGGGCGGATCGGCGGCGTGCGCGGGCAACTGGTTGGAGCCAGCCTGCTTGGCTGTCTGCTGCTCGTCGGCATGATGGTCGTTGGGGCGCAGCAGATGTTCATCTCGGAGCATGATCTGGCGGTGCTGCTAACGATGCTGCTCTTCGCGGCGCTGCTGGCGATCGGGCTGTGTCTGCTGTGGGCCACGCCGATCGCGCGGCGGATCGAGCTGATGCGCGCAGGCACGGCCCAGCTTGCGACGGGCAACCTCGACACGGTGCTGCCCAGCGCGGGCCACGACGAGATCGCGCTGCTGGCCGCTGACTTCAACCGCATGGCCGCCGCGCTCAAGCAGGCCGCCGCCCATGAGCGCGAGCTTGAGCAGGCGCGGCGCGATCTGATCGCCGCTGTCTCGCACGATCTGCGCACGCCGCTGGCCGCGACGCGCGCGCTGATCGAGGCGGTCGCCGATGGCATCGCCGCCGATCCTGAGAGCGAGCGGCGCTACCTGCGCTCGGCTCAGCATGAGATCGCCCACCTGAGCCAGCTCGTCGACGATCTCTTTGAGCTATCACAGATCGACGCGGGCGTGCTGCGGCTCAACCTGGAGCGCGCCTCGCTCCACGATCTGATCTCCGATACGCTGTCGAGCTTTCAGCCGCAGGCGGCGCAGCAGGGCGTGCGGCTGGTCGGCGAGGTTGCGGGCGACATCGATCCGGTGCTGATCAATCCGCCCAGGCTTCAGCGCGTGCTGCATAACCTGCTGGGCAACGCGCTGCGGCACACGCCTGCCGACGGGACGATCTTGCTGCGGGCCGAGCCGCGCGGCCAGCTGGTGCAGGTTGAGATCAGCGATACCGGCGAGGGCATCGCGCCTGAAGATCTGCCGCATGTCTTCGAGCGCTCGTTTCGCGGCGAGCGCTCGCGCACGCGGCGCGGTGTGGAGCGGGCGGCGGGCGCTGGGCTGGGCCTGACGATCGCGCGTGGCCTGATCGAGGCCCACGGCGGCACGATCGGCGTCGAGAGCCAGGTGGGCAAGGGCGCGCGCTTCTACTTTACGATCCAGCGGGCGTAGCTTTTGCTCAGTCGGCAGTATCGGGAGGATCGATCCGTAGGAACTGCGCCGATCACAGATCCGGCATTGCATGGTTCGCAACAAGCTATGACGTTTGGGCTATGTTTACAACTCTTAACTTATGCTACGATGCTCACGCTGCGTATTGCACAATGTTTCCCTTACTGTTTGTAGCGCACGCGACATCGTCGTCGATAGCAGGAGTATGTACATGGCACGAACCGTCGTCCTCAATATACCGCTCTATGGTCATGTCAACCCGACGCTGGCTGTGGTGCGAGAGTTGGTAGCACGTGGCGAAGAGATTATTTATTATTCCTCGGATACCTTCAAGGACCGTATACAACAGACGGGAGCCGTGTATCGTTCGTACGATACGCTCTTCGTCGATCCGGCGCTTCAGGCGAATCCCACGGACTTCTCGCTGCTGGTGATCAAGGAATGCCTGCATGTGCTGCCGCAGGTGCTAGACGAGGTGCGCGCGTCGCAGCCCGACTACATCCTCTACGACTCGCTCTGCGTCACCGGGCGTTTTCTCGCTCAGATCCTCAACCTTCCCGCGATCATGTTCTGCTCAACTCATGCGGGCGGCATCTTCATGATGGTGCGAAAGACATACGATCCATTACCCGCACCAACGGTTATCGCGCATAATGCTTTTGGAGCAGCATCAGGTGAGCAGCCGAAGGACGTGCTGATGATGCACGCGCCGTCGCCGAATCTGGTGCCGCCGATAGGCGAAGGGCCGCCGAAGGACGTGCTGATGATGCACGCGCCGTCGCCGAATCTGGTGCCGCCGATGGGTGAAGGGCCGCCGAAGGATGTGCTGATGATGCACGCGCCATCGCCGAATCTGGTGCCGCCGATGGGTGAAGGGCCGCCGAAGGATGTGCTGATGATGCACGCGCCGTCGCCGAATCTGGTGCCGCCGATGCAGATTCAGCAAATGCCAGCCGGCATCGTTCCCGTACTGGCTGATGCGGCGCTGCCACCGCCAAGCGGCAAGTATGTATCCGGGGAGCAGATCACGGAAATTCAGGCGGCTATTCACGGCGCGCTCGCCGAGCTATCCACGACCTACGGCCTCCCCCCGATCGAGCCTTCGAGCATCTATGATCATGCCGAGAAGCTAAACATCGTTTTTCTGCCGCGCGCATTCCAGGCTCGGAGCGAAACCTTTGACGAGCGGTTTGTGTTCGTCGGGCCGTCGATCGTGCCACAGCCGGAAACGCTCTCTCCCCTGATGCGTGCTCCGGGGCGGCCAACGTTGTATATCTCGCTCGGCACGCTGTTCAATGCCTGGCCTGAGTTCTTCGCGAGCTGCATCGAGGCGTTTGGGAACAGCGAGTGGCAGGTGCTCATGGCGATCGGCGAGCGTGTCGATCCAGCGTCGCTCGGTGTCCTCCCCGACAATATCAGCGTCGCGCCCTACGTGCCACAGCTTGCGGTGCTCGCCAATACCGATGTGTTTATCACCCACGGCGGAATGAATAGCACGATGGAGGCGCTGTCATACGGCGTGCCGCTGGTCGTCATTCCGCAGATGGCGGAACAGGCGATCACCGCCAAACGAGTTGCCGAGATGGGGCTGGGCTTGACGCTCGACAAATATACGATGACTGTCGAGATGCTGCGCGACGCTGCCGCTCGTGTGCTGAACGAGGCCAGCTTCCGCGAGCAGGCGGCACAGATGCAGGCCGCGATTCGGGAGGCTGGCGGATACAAATGCGCTGCCGATACGATCATGCAGTTCATCACGGCGTAGCTCAAGCGTAACCCGCCGAGCAGTGTCGGTGCGGCTTGAATACTGAGGGGAACCAAACAAAGAGCAAAGAACATCAGGCGATGCTTCTTCTTTGTTCTTTGTTTGGTTCCTGGTTCTTGATTCTTGATTCTACCGATTACTCCGCTTTGAGATCAGCCGTCGCTCTTACTGTCCCGGCCCGCTGCGCGATGGCTCTTACCGTGACCCTGCCGCCGCCGGGCGCGCGGACCAGCCAATCGACGTGCGCGAGATTATCGCTGGGGAAGAGGCCGCCCCAGAGCGCGACCTTATTCGAGCGGCCTTCAAGCTGCCCGATGTCCTGGCGCAGCTCGCCGACCTCCAGCGTCGCGCCTTCGGGAAGCTCCAGCTCGACGCGGATCGGGCGCACCGCCTTGCGCTTCTCGGCCTGCTTCGAGCCGTAGGTCGGCAGAAAGCCGGTATTCGCCACGACCAGCCGCACGCGATACAGATCGCCGCCGAGCGCCGTTGCGCTGCACTCACGCAGCGTGAGCTTCGGCCCGGTCGCCGCCGCCGCCAGCACGAACTCGGTATTCTTACGGCACGTCTCCTCCAGAAACCGGTGCGGCGGATTGCGCCAGGTGTACATCGTCTCCCAGCCGCCGATCTCGACGTGCCCAAGCTGCGGATGCTCGAACGGACGCCAGGTATGGTAGCCCGCGCCGTCCAGCTCCTCGTCGTTCCACTTGAGAATCTTGAGATCGTCCTCTTCGGGATGATCCTTCATCCAGCCGATGAACTCGCGCTCTTTGATGCCCGCCTCGCCGACGATATCCCAGAGCTCGACGGTATAGCCGAAGATGCCGAAGTGATCGTAGACCCAATCGTCGAAGACGCCCGTGATAAACTCCTTCGGATCGTAGCGGAAGCCGTGATAGACCGACACGCCGGGATAGCCCGTTAGCTCGGTGCCGCGCTCGCTGATCTTCCTGTAGACCAGCAGATCGTGCGGATCGAAATCGTCGTCGGGGCGGTCGCTGAAGGGCCGCAGGATCGCGCCGCTGTAGGTGTGATACGTGATCGCGCCGTGGATGTTGGGATGGCTGCTGATAAAATCGACCACCGCGCGGATCTCCGGCTCGGAGGTGGGATACAGGCCCGCGCCGCGCTGCTGGCCTTCGGGCTGCCACTCGTAGGGAAAGTTGCGGTTGATGTCGAGGCCGTAGGCGGCAGGCGCGATCTTGATGTTCACGCCGTCCCAGTTGCGGATCAGTCCCTCGGTGAAGATCCGGTAGTAGGTGCCGCCGACCTCATGCGGCTTGCGGCGGGTCATCAGTCGGGGATCGAGATCGGAGACGCGCCACTCACCCGCCGGATCGGGAGTGCGCATCTGCAAGATCTTGCCGTCGCCGTCGATGTCCTCAGGATACAGTCCGTCTTGCGGCTCCTCGAAGGGATACGGACGCTTCGAGCTACGGATTGAGTAGGGCGTCGTCAGCGAGTACTCCGCGCCGTCGGGGTTGAAGCGCGGCAGAACGTAAAACGCGCGCTCGTCGACCAGCTGCCGCACCACGTCGTCGGATGCGTAGTCGTCCAGCAGGCGATGGATCACATGCAGCGCCGCCGTCGAGCCGGTCACTTCGGTCGCGTGAATGTTGCCGTCAAGCCAGTAGGCGGGCTTCTCGGTGTCGCTGCCGGTCGCCTGGTTGGTGATCGTCATCAGCCACAGATCGCGGCCTTCGTAGCTTTTGCCGATCGAGCGGAGCGCCGCAAGCTGCGGATAGGCTTCGGCGTATTCGCGCAGCATGGCGACTAGCTCTTCGTAGCGGTAGTATTGGGAAAAATCGACGGTAGGCATTTGTCCTCCTATGCGGATATGCGCAACTATCGATAGTATAACCCAACTGGTGCCCGTGAATCGACGCCCGATCTGAGAACAGCCTCATGTTAGGTGCATCCGGGGATTGTCGAGTGACGGGCAAGCTGCGGCTGCCGAAATAAGCTGGTCCATGTTAGAATACCTGCATGGTCAAAGTTATCATGACCTGGGACATCCAGGATGGCAAAGAGAAAGAGTACATCGAATTTGCGGTCAACGAGCTAAGCCCGACACTGGGCGCGCTGGGGCTGCAAATCAACGATGTCTGGTACACGATGTACGGCAGCGGGCCAGAAATGGTCGTCTCAGGCTTGATGGACAGCCGCGCCGACGCGCTGGGGCTGCTGCAAAGCCGTGATTGGGCACAACTGCGGCGGCATCTTGCGCAGTTCGTCGATAATATCAACGTGAAGATCGTGCCGCCTAAAGGCCCGTTTCAGATGTAGTAGAGAAACAAAGAACAAAGAACAGAGCACAGCTAGCCTCCCTTCTTTGTTCTTTGTTCCGTGGTTCGCTGTTCTCGGTTCTTGGCTCGTTACTTATCTTTCAGCGCCGCCACGCCCGGCAGTTCCTTACCCTCAAGCAGCTCCAGCGACGCGCCGCCGCCCGTCGAGATATGCGACATCCGCTCGGCCAGATCCATCTGCTCCACCGCCGCTACGCTATCGCCGCCGCCGATGATCGTTGTCGCGTGGGAGTCGGCCATGGCCTGGGCGATGGCGCGGGTGCCTTCCGCGAACTTGGGCATCTCGAAGACGCCCATCGGCCCGTTCCAGATCACGGTCTTGGCGTCTTTAATCACCGTGCTATACTGATCGATGGTCTTGGGTCCGATGTCGAGGATGCGCCAGCCGTCGGACACCGCATCCACCGCCACGACCTGCGTGTTGGCGTTGTTGTCGAACGCATCCGCCACCACCACATCGGTCGGCAGCAGCAGCCTGACGTTGCGCTCCGACGCCTTTTGTAGGAGATCGCGCGCGACCTCGACGCTCTGCTGCTCCACCAGGGAGTCGCCGACCTTGTTGCCCTGTGCCAGCAAAAAGGTATTCGCCATGCCACCCCCGATCAGCAGCGCGTCGACCTTGCCCAGGAGGTTTTCGATCACGCCGATCTTATCGCTGATCTTGGCGCCGCCGATCACCGTGACGAACGGACGCTGCGGATTTTCGATCGCGCCGCCGATGTACTCCAGCTCTTTTTCTAGCAGCAGCCCGGCCACGGCAGGCAAGTACCGGGCAACGCCCTCAGTCGAGGCATGGGCGCGATGCGCCGCGCCGAACGCATCGTTGACATAGATCTCGCCAAGCCGCGCCAGCTCCTGCGCCATGCTCTCGTCGTTCTTCTCCTCGCGCGCGTCGAAGCGGGTATTTTCGAGCAGCAGCACGTCGCCCGGCCTGAGGCTCTGCGCTGCCTGCTCCGCCTCGGCTCCGGTGGTTTCGTTGACCTTTTTGACCTCGCGGCCAAGCAGTTCGCCCAGCCGCCTGGCGACCGGATCGAGCCGCAGCTTGTCGACAACCTGCTTCTTAGGCCGTCCCAGGTGCGACATCAGCACCACGCTCGCGCCCTGGTCGAGCAAATATTGGATCGTCGGCACCGCAGCCGTGATGCGCGTGTCGTCGGTGATACGCTGCTGATCGTCGAGCGGCACGTTGAAATCGACGCGGACGAGCGCGCGTTTGCCATGCCACTCCATATCACGAATCGTTTGCTTCTTCATGGATAGCCTCCCTTCAGGGCGAAAACCCACAGGCTTTAGTCGTGGGACGAACGCCCTGTCTCAACTGGCTTTAGCCCATTCTGTTGAGCTAAACGCCATTCCATAGTACAATTGTTCGTGTGCTAAGGCGCTCCGGCGGTACACCGGAGCAACGGTTTTCGCACCTGAACAACTCGCGGTAGGAGGTTGCGGCACGTACGATCCGTTGCCGCGTAAAACCGTGACAGGCTGTACTAGTCTGGTGCCAGTCAACGCACCAATGGCATTCCGTTCCAGCCGCCTGCGGACTGGCGTCAGGTCGGTGCTTGAACCGACGCTACGAAATGTGGAAGTGCAAGCCCATCATCTTCAGGGATGGGTTGTTGACCTGATCCTCCTTTTCATACAGAATCCCCGTGCCATTATAGATCAACTGTCTTTCAGGCTCCGTGCCTTAAGCGGCACGACGAGTGAAGATTGCTCCACTCGTCGTGCTGCGGTGTTGTCGGGCCAGGTGTTGGGCTGGGTTGCCCGCGCCGTCTTATGATCTGGCTACCCTTGCGCAGCGCCCGCGCGCTCGGCGATCACATCGTCCAGCAGCGGATCGTGGCCCAGGTAATCGCCCATCAGGAATTGAACGTACGGATACTGCTCCTGCGCCTGCTCCAGCAGCGTCGGCAGATCGTCGGTGACGTGGTTGCCGGTGTGCAGGAAGTAGGGCACCGCCAGCACCCGCTCGGCGCCCTGCTCGACACAGCGCGTGATCGCCTCTGGGATCGACGGCTCGTTGATCTCCATAAATCCAACCTCGACGATTGGATAGACGCCGCGCTCGCGCACCACATCGACGACCGCAAACATGTCGTTGTTGGCGATCGGTCGTGGCGAGCCGTGGACCATCACCAGCAGCGCGTCTTTCATGACACCACCTCTACGCTACGAGTCGCGGGGCAAGCTTCGGTTCCGTACAATGGACAGCGCGGATTCGCCCGGCAAAACGCCGCAACCTGCGCCTTGGTGTCGCGCCAAGCCGACGGCGGACGTGCACGCTCCGCGCAGGCTACCAGCGCGTCGGCCAGCAGCGGGTGGAAGCGGATCGCATCCGCGACGCGGACCTCGACGTGAGGAAACTCGGCCTGGGCGGCGGCGATCACGTCGGGCAGATCCTCCTTGACGAACTTGCCCGCTACCAGAAAATATGGCACCACGGTGATGCGTGTCGCGCCCTGCTCGACGCAGCGCCGGAACGTGTCGCCGAAGCGCGGCTCGCTGTAGTTGAGGTAGCCAACCTCGGCGATCGGCGCAATGCCGCGCTCGCGCATCCGCGCCGCCAGCTCCGCCAGGTTCTGGCCCGCGCCACACAGCACGCTGCCGTGGCTGAAAAGAATAATCGCATCGCTCATACGTCCATTATACCTACGAAAGAACCAGGCGCCGAGAGGCACAAACAAAGAACAAAGAACAACGGCTGCTCTTTGTTCTTTGTTCCGTTGTTCTTTGATTCGCCGGGAAGGTCAACCGCTAGGGTTTAAGGATCGGGGGTAGAAGCGCAGCGGTGCTTCCTTGTTCGCTTGTTTGCTTGTTCTTCCCTCTGGGCATAGGCACCCGGTTCTTTGTTCCGTTGTGCTCCGCCTACCCTTGCAGCCGCCGAATGATCGCATCGGCCATCTCGGAGGTGCCGACCGCTGTCGGATCGCTGCGGTTGGGCTTCATGTCGTAGGTCACGTCCTTGCCCTCGCTGATCACCGACTCGACGGCCTGCTCCAGCCGATCGGCGGCGTCGCGCTCGCCCAGGTAGCGCAGCATCAGCATCCCCGACAGAATCAGCGCGGTCGGGTTGACCTTGTTCTGCCCTTTGTACTTGGGCGCTGAGCCGTGCGTCGCCTCGAAGAGCGCGGTGTCCACGCCGATGTTCGCGCCGGGAGCCACGCCCAGCCCGCCGACCAGGCCGGCGCAGAGATCCGACAGAATATCGCCGTAGAGGTTTTCCATCACCAGCACGTCGTAGTTTTCGGGCTTCTGCACAAGCTGCATGCACATCGCGTCGACCAGCCACTCGTCGTACTCGACGCGGCCCTCGTACTCTTTGGCAACCTCGCGCGCCACCTCGTAGAAGAGGCCGTCGGTATACTTCATGATGTTGGCCTTGGCGACGGCGGTCACTTTGCGGCGATTATTCGTCAGCGCATACTCGAACGCCGCCTTGACGATGCGGTAGGTGCCCGTGCGCGAGATCGGCTTGATCGAGATCGCGGCGTCCTGGCGGATCTTGCCCGGTGCCATGTCGATGATCTGCTGCGCCTCCGGGCTGCCCACCGGAAACTCGACGCCCGCGTAGAGGTCCTCGGTGTTCTCGCGGACGATCACCAGATCGACGTTGTCGAAGCGCGAGCGCACGCCTTTGTACAGCTTGCACGGGCGAATGCATGCGTAGAGATCCAACTCCTTGCGCAGCGCCACGTCGACCGAGCGAAAGCCCGTGCCGATCGGCGTGGTGATCGGGCCTTTCAGCGCGACTTTGTTGCGGCGGATGCTTTCGAGGACGTTCGGCGGCAGCGGCGTGCCCGCCGTCTCCATGATGTCGACGCCCGCCTCGACCACGTCCCAGTTGAACGCGACGCCCGTCGCCTCCAGCACCCGGCGCGTCGCCTCGACAAGCTCAGGCCCCGTGCCATCGCCGCGAATCAATGTTACATCGTATGCCATTGGTTGCCTCCTGATGCCGATCGGTCGTCGGCACGATGTGTTGCTTTGCTACGGGGCCATTCTAACTGTGTAGGCGGCGATGGTGCAAATTGGAGTGGGAGGAGGTGGACAGCTCAGAGAATATAAATTACCACCCCCTCGTTATTGGTTGCTGCCTGTTGGTAAAAATCCTTCAGCCTGGAAAATTTCTTGATAAGCCATTGCTTTACTTCAACTTGTTCCCATATTTCAGGCCGAATGTGATTCTCAAGCAGCCATTTCGGGTCAAACCATTCCTCGAATTGTTCTATGGATATATTAGAGAGTTTTGTAGCGAGAAAAGATACATGCTTTGGCATCAGATACCGTGCTACGACAGATGAAGCTTGGTAAGTAGTAGGAAGCCCTCCCATAAGCACATTTTCTAATGAAGTATCATCCCATGACATTCCTCGTTTTAAGGCTTCCTCTCGTGGTATTGGATATTCATCAGTGAGCGTAAAATGAATACCGGCCCAGGCTTCTCCTAAATTCAAGTGACGGGATTGATCATTTTGAAATTGTTCGATTAATCCGTCAATCGAAGCGGGATCTTCTAATAGATTTTGGGCCTTATCTGGCAATCTTATAAGATGGAGATCCATGAGCTACCTCTAAATCATTCGCTGCTAACTTCATTATTCCATTCTTGCGCTAAAACAGCATTCTTAGCATCTTCAAACAATGAGATACCAAAATTAACTGCCTCCTGCAATTCATCGAGATTTGAAAAGTGAGGACGAGGAGATCGGGGCGAATAAGTAAAATCGGGATCATCTAGTTGCTTGGACTCTCGTGCCAACAGACTATAGGGACCTCCAACTGGTCCTTGCTTTGTCTCGATATGGAAAAGCCAATCTACCTGGGAATGTTGAAAAGAAACCTTAAGAGTTAGGTTACAAGTTTGATGTTTTTCCTTATAGACAAAGAATTTATCTTTCTTAACATACTTAAACTCAAGTGGAGTATTTGACAGTACCTCAATCAGATCATCCTGCTGGTAATTGCTCATCTCAGGTCGATCTCGGCCAATTTCATAAAACTGATAGTACCGATCTGCAAAATTGATTTTGGAGAGAATCCGAATTAGCTTAATGAAGTCCGATTTAGCTTGCATTATATATTCCTCCCAACATATACAAGTGTTATTATAGCACACGAGTGCTCTGTAATCTTCATTCGTAGAATTTTCAGAGAGCCTGAGAACTCTAAAAACTTGGATTACATTACAGAGTACTATAACTACTCCTTCTTGAATTTAAGCTGTATATTCCTCTCACTTGCCAGTTTGGTGAATTTCTGTAAATTTGCACTGGTTAGGTTGGTATCTGGCACTTCAAGGAACATTTCTCCTTCGAGAACTGTACCCGGTTGAAAATCATCTGCATATTTTGTGGATTTTATTGGAGTGCCAGGTTTGTATTTGGCTTCCATTTCCTGTAGATATTTTATGAATGTCGACTCATCCACGTTATCAAAATCAATTGCTTTTCTTGAAACAATTTCCTTGCCGGGAATATAAGCGTCTAGGCGCTTGCCATTGCCCAGGTGAATCTCATGAAAATCATAATCCTCGTTCGCTGTTCTATTGAATCTATTCCCTCGTGCAATGGCACTGTTCTCACCATTATAGAAATCATAAGCTTTCTGGTAGTCCTCACGATTTCTTGGTGCTTCACCTTTCTTTTGTTTCTTCTCAAGATACTTCTGATACCGCTCCTCCATCTCACGATCTGAGAACGGCTTCTCAGCATCAGTATCAGCGCGCTTATTATAACCGTTTTGCCTATCGGCATCGAGCTTCTGTTTGGGCGCGTGCGGCGCATCGGCATGCTGACTCCTCGGCACATTAATATCTTTGCCACCCTTACCGAGCTTTTGCTTAATCCCATTCCACACATTATCAAGCAACTCATCAGCAGCCGACTTCGCGCCCCGAAGCGCATCCGGTATGGCGTTGATGGCCTTTATGATACCCGGTCCAACTATGCCCGCAACGATCGCCAGGCCTTCATCGATATACTTGACGCCCTTCGCAGCGAGCTTGCCGCCTTTGCCGATCAGCTTGAGCACGTTGCCCGCTCCGGGAATAGCGAACGCCGCCGCCATCGCTCGTTCCATCGGGCTGACCTTCTCACCGGTCACTGGGTTAATCCCCGTTATGGCGATGATGCCATCCTTGATATTGCTGACGATCGGCACAAAATCGGTGATGACATTAACCAGGCCGGTAAGCTGTTCCGCAATTCCAACCGCTTTGAGCGCACACTGAATACCTGAAGCCACTTTTCCGCCGACCCATTCCAGCGCCGGTCCGGCTTTCTTGACGATTCCCCAGGCCTTATTGCCCAGACTCTTGGCCGTGTTCCAGACCTTCTCGCCGCCCAGTTTCTTAGCGACATCAAGCACTTTGCCGCCCCAGTTCTTGGCGGTGGAGAGGGCTTTGCCGCCCCAGTCCTTGGCGGTGGAGAGCGCCTTGCTACCCAAGCCCTTGGCCGTATTCCAGGCTTTGCCGCCCCAATCCTTGGCGGTGCTCCAGGCCCTGCTGCCCAGGTTTTTAGCGGTGGAGAGGGCCTTGCCGCCCCAATCTTTAGCGGTGGAGAGGGCTTTGCCGCCCCAATCTTTAGCGGTGGAGAGGGCCTTGCTACCGAGATCTTTCGCCGTGCTGAACGCTTTACTGCCCCAGTCCTTGGCGGTGGAGAGCGCCTTGCTGGTCAGGCTCTTCGCGGCACCGAGCGCTTTATCGGCCAGTCCCTTGGCGATATTCATCACAAAGCTTAGCAAGCCAGCGGCTTTGCCAAGTATTTGGTTCGCCATCCCGGCCACTTTGCCGGCCATCCCCCCTGTCAGGTTGTTTGCCAGACCCAGCATCTTATCGGCGGCACCCTTGGCCGTGTTGAGCATGTTGCTGCCGAGATTCTTGGCGGTGTTGAAGACGTTCTGGCCCAGGTTCTTGGCTGTGCCCAGAGCCTTTGTGCCGAGATTCTTGGCGGTGTTGAGCGCGGTCGTCATAGCATTTTTTGCGCCGCTCAGCGCCTTGCCGCCCAGATCTTTCGCCGTGCTCAACACCTGCTTGCCCAGGTTCTTCGCGCCGCTGACCGCTTTGTTCACGGCCCCTTTGGCCGTGTTGAGCGCTTTGCCACCCCAGTCTTTCGCGGTGTTGAGCATGCTACCGCCCAACTGTTTCGCCTGCTTCCAGGCTTTGCCGCCCAGATCCTTCGCCGTGTTCCATGCCTTCTTCACGACCGGCGTAAGCGCCTTGAAGGCCAGGTTCCGCAAGCCCACGATCGGATTGAGATAGCTACAAGGATCTTTCTTAACTGTTTCGATAAATTTCTGCGTCAGGCTAGTCGCCGTATCGACGGCCTTGCCGCCCAGGGTTTTCGCCGTATCAAGCGCCTTGCCACTCACATTCTTGATCGTGCCCCAGGCTTTGCTCCCAACACTTTGAACGGTGCTCCGTGCTGCACTCCCGACCTGCTTCGCTGTATCCCAAGCGCCCTGTCCTAGGCCCTTGGCAGTACTCCAGGCTCCTTGACCTGCGCTCTTGGCGGTGTTCCAGGCAGAGGTTCCCAGGCTCTTACCCAGATTCAAGGCACTCGTCCCCGCGCTCTTGGCGGTGTTCCAGATCCCTTGCCCCGCGCTCTTGGCGGTGTTCCAGGCAGAACTTCCGACATTCTTGGCAGTACTAACCGCCGCGTTGCCCAGATCCTGGGCCGTGCTCAGGGCCGCGCCGCCCAGACTGCGAATCGCTCCTAATGCTGCTTCGGCCAATTTCTTAGCGGCATTCAGCGGGTTTAAGTCGCTTAACCCAATGCGCTGGACGACCCGCTGGAGGGTTGGAGTGGTTAGCGGCGAGCCTGTTCGGGCGGTGCGCTGCATAGTGGCCGCCGGGTCATAACCATTGGAACTGGTCGTCAGCGCCTGCACAGCTAATGGAGACGCTGCTTCGGATGGGCCTTTATCCGTGGCTGGCTCGGTTTCCTGTGCCGTTGCTTCTACAGGAGTAGTTAGCTCCGTCGCAGTGCCACCTGGAGCCTCCTGCTCACCTATCTCGCGATGATATGAACCGTTCGCTCCCGGTAAACCTGAGTTCGGAGGTGCTGCCAGATCATGAGAGCGCTGGACAGCCGGGGGCGTTGTATCAGCAACCTGTCCATTTGAGCCATGTCCATGAGCTGAAAAGTCTCTATTGACGGGACTAGGGGCCGCCGTTGTTTCAGCTCCGGCTACAGCCTGGCGTTGGATGGCTAGCCGTTTTTCCCGGCACTGCTCACATTCGCCTGTTTCATCCGCGATCCCTCCACAAGCGCACGTACGCTGTGCCATCCAATCCGGCAAACGTGTGATGACCAGCGGATCACCGTTGCCGAATACTGGGCCGGGCGGCGGGCACTGGTCATTTAGGACACGCTGGACATGCGCATCGCCACCTCCTGTCATTACCACTCCAGTGGCGGATGCCTGTGCAGGGGCCGCTTCAGCAGCAGAGGGTGTTGCTGTGTGTACTGGCTGCTTTGATTGTTCGCCACTCTGCTCTTGAGGCGCAGGAGCTTGACTGGCAGCTTCTGGTTTCGGATCGCTCTGGTGTTGCTCGGCGTTACTCTGCTGCTCGGATGGAGCAACAGTATCCTCGGCGTGCTGCTCAGGAGATGCCGCTTGCTGCCCAAGCAGCGCGCCAGCCCGCGCCCGTAATTCAGATTCGGCGCGCTGCTGCACCGACTGTTTCTTTGTATCGATCATCTGCTGAACGGCTCGATTGCCGATGCGCCGTTGCAAATGCAGCATGTTGGTAGAGCGAATGGCAGGCGGTGGTGCAGCTACAGGGTGTTGAAGAGGTGCGGCTTCTGCCTGGGGAGCGTCCAACTCGCCGCTCTGGTGTGGAGCAGGGGCTGATGAATGCGTTGGCTTTGGAGCCTTGGCAGCATGATCAGCAGAGGTGGACATTCATTGCTCCTCGACAGCAGCTCTCTAAAACATCACAATTGTGCTGCTTGTAGCGCGGCCAACACATGGCTAACAGCAATACCGGCGCGCGATATAGCAGCATGGATATGTGCAGCGTTTGCTTCGATGCAAACATTGCATAACCACTATCTCTTTTCTAAGCTAGATAGGACCGCTGATGGGGGTAGTTGGTTGTAAGTGTCACACAGTACCTTTTCCTCGGATAGGGGTCAAAAAGCATAGTCCGGTGGTGTCACCTGAACCACCGATACCAGCTACATAAGTACCATCAAGAGATGGATGTCGGTGCGATGAGCTTGGCGCGCTTCACACTCTGAAGCCTGAAGCCAGCGCGTTCCAAGCGTGCTCTTGAATACATCAGGCTTTGTTGCACCGAGCAGTTGTGCTTACGCGCTTACACTGCCAGCTCTGTCGCCATCGCCGAGCGTCGGTGTGCGCTTGCTGCGCGGCCAGATCTGCCAGCACGCGATCAGCGTGTAGTAGCCCCAGACCCACCAGATCGAAAACGGCTGCAACGTGGTGTACGCGCCAGGCACGCGCGCCAGCAGCGCCGAGACGACGATCAGCCAGTGCAGGAAGGGCCATGCCAGCAGCGCCAGCACTTGCCCCAGCGGGAGCCAGAGCAGGCCCGCCACGGTTGCGATCGAGCCGGTCAGCATCGCGTAGGGCACCGCGGGCAGCATCAGCACGTTGGCGAGCGGCGCGATCAGCGAGAGCCGCCCGAAGTGGTAGAGTAAGATCGGCAGCGACAGCAGCGAGGCCGCCAGCGTCGCCGTCAGCGGCTCGACCGCCCAGCGCAGCCAGGGCCATGAGAGCGGACGATGCGCCGAGAGCACGTCTTCGATCGGGCGGGCGAAGGCGAATAGCCCGGCGGTGGCAAGCGCGCTCAGTTGGAAGCCAATATCCCACAGCACGTTGGGGTCATGCAGCGCCATCGCCGTGCATGCGACCAGCAGGCTGGTCCAGGCTTCCGACTCGCGATCGACCAGGGTGGCGACGACGACCAGGCTGCCCATGACCGCCGCGCGTACCACCGAGGGCGTCGCGCCAACGAAGAGCACGTAGAGCGCGATCATCGGCAGGCTGATCAGCGCCGCGCGCTTCCGGCTCACGCCCCACTGCGCCAGCAGACCGGCAATCCCGGCGATAATAACTGAGATATTCCAGCCTGAGATCACCAGGATATGCGAGGTGCCCGTCGCGGAGAAGGCATCCAGCACCTCTGGAGGAATGGTCGATTGCACGCCCAGCAGGATGCCCACAAGCAGCGAGGCGTGCGGCTCCGAGATCAGATGCAGCGCTGTGGTCCGCGAACGATCGTTGAGGCCGAGCGCCGTTCGCTGCCACCATGATCCGCCGCCCTCGGGCAGCAGCGCCAGCTTAGGCTTTTGCATTACAGCGTACACGCCATGCCGCGCCAGATACCCGCGATAGTCGAAATCGCCGCTCGACTCTGGCTGCTCCAGGCGGCCTTCCAGCCGCACACGCTGGCCGTAGCGCAGCTCCGGCACGGGCGGCAGGCCAAGCAGCACGCTGCCCGCAACCGCGCGTGTGGTGCCGTCGAGCGTCAGCGCCTCCGCCTCGATCACCGCGCTCTGGCGATCCTCGCGCCGATCCGGCTGCTGCGCGACCACGCCCGTCACGACGACCTTCTGCCCGGCATACGCCCACACGCTCGACGCGGTTGTCACGGGCTGCGCGTAGGCAATCCGCGCCGCGCCGAGCAGCAGAGCGGCCACGAGCAGGCACGGCATGCGGATGTCGCGCCGCGACCACCAGAGGATGCTCAGCGCAACAGAAGCGCCCGCGACCAGCGCTAGCGGCTGTGCGGGCAGGTCCAGATGATCGCCGACGACGATCCCGACAAGAAAAAGGATGCAAAACCAGATCAACGGCATGGCAGGCTACGCTCAGTAGTAGGACGAGTACAAGAGTGAGCAGGCGTTGCTTACCGCATCACGCCGACCTTGATGTTATTTCGTGGGGGTTGACCCCCACACCCCCGGCCTGACGGCGGCGTTGCTTACCGCATCACGCCGACCTTGATGTTACGGAAGCGGGCGGGCGCGGCACCGTGGCCGGTATGGCCGATCTGCATCGGCTGGCCTTTGCCGCAGTTGGGCGTGCCCCACACGACCCAGTGGTCGGCGTTGCACACGGCGTCGCATGCGCCCCAGAATTGAGGCGTCATCCCCTGGTAGGTTGGATTTTTGAACATACGCCCGAGCTTGCCATTCTTGATCTCGTAGGCAAGCTCACAGCCGAACTGGAAATTGAGCCGCTTATCGTCGATCGACCAGCTTCGATTAGTCAGCAGATACAGCCCGTCGTCGGTGTCGGCGATCAGATCGTCCAGCGTCCAGGTGCCCGGCAGCAGGTTGACATTGGTCATGCGGATCATCGTCAGCCGGTTCCAGCCCTCCGCCCGCGAGCAGCCGCCCGACCGGGGCATCCCGATCAGCGCCGCCGTCTGCCGGTCGGTCAGGTAGCCGCCAAAGATGCCGTTCGTCACCACATCAATGCGCTGCGCGGGCACGCCCTCGTCGTCGTAGCCGAAGGTGCCCAGACCGCCGGGCAGCGTCGCGTCCGCCGTCATATTGACGACATCCGAGCCATAGCGATAGCCGCTGTTGAGCTTATCGAGCGTCAAGAAGCTCGTTCCCGCAAAGGCCGCCTCCATGCCCAGCACCCGATCCAGCTCGATCGGATGGCCGCACGACTCGTGAATCTGGAGCGCGGTCTGCGGCCCGTCCAGAATCAGCGTCATCACGCCGGAGGGACATTGCGGAGCCTTCAGCAGCGCCACAGCCTCCTCCGCCACGCGCCGGGCGTTGGCTGGCAGATCGTACTCGCGGGTCAGCTCCCAGCCCTGCGCCATCCAGTGGCCGAACGAGTTGGGATACGACCGCACCTGAACCTCGTCGTCGTCGACCGCCGTTGTCTCGAAGCCTAGCCCGCTCTGGGTGATCGTCTGCTCGATATACGAGCCCTCGGTCGAGGCAAAGACTTTTTCTTCACGCCAGGCGCTCAGATTGCCTTGAATGATCGCGATCCCCGGCACGGCCCGCGCCTCGTCGTTGGCGCGCATCAGGTAATCGATCTTTTCGTCGAATGAGACGCTGAACGGATCGCGCTCGATCGGCGTGGCATAGCGATCCTGGATCGCCTGCGTGGGTGCCAGCACCACCGGACGCTTGCCGACTCGCGCGCTGGCTTTGGCGATTGTCACGGCTTGCGCCGCCACGCGATCGATCTCTTCGGCTGTCACCGTGCTGCTGGCGGCAAAGCCCCACGCGCCGTTGGCGATCACACGCACCCCGAAGCCGTAGCTTTCGTCCTGCACCAATCCCTCGACGATGCCGTTTTTGACGCTCAGATCTTCGCTGCGGCGACGCACAACCCGAATATCGGCGTGGGACGCGCCCTGGTGTTGCGCGGTGTTGAGTGCGCGATCCGTCAAGTCTCTCATGATCGATGTCCTTTTAGCAACAGCATCTCGCTCGCGACCCACGCCGAGCGGAGATCGCGCTGCTGGAATCGTACGCTCAGCAGGCGCAGTTTACTCGATCGCCAGGGGATCGCCAAGGCGCACCGTGCCGCTCTCCAGCACACGGGTCAGCGTGCCGCGCCGCTCGCGCAGTTGCTCTTTCAGCCCGGCACGCACCGTCTCTAGCTCACCACAGACTGTACACGGCCCGGTCACTTCGAGGAGCGCGCCGCCAACCCGCACCTGCTGGCCCGGCTTGAGGGCGTTGACATCCATGCCTCGGATCGTGATATTCTCGTTGAGGTCGCCCGGCTGGAGATCGACCGATTGTAGTGTTGCTTCGTCGATGAGCAACACCTGTCGTTTAGAACCGGCTCGCGCCTTGCGATCGTCCTTCAGCCCCCAGTCTGCAATAATTTCTGTCTCGGCCAGCGGCAGCATACCCGTGTGACGCTCTTTTGAGATAAAGATGCCGCAAACTTCTGCTTGTCGTGTCATACGAATCGCACCAATGGCTACAAGAACACAGACGATGGATACGTAATCTGCTTCTGCTCACGATTGTAGCACGCTGTGCGAATCTCGTTGAAGCATCCGCTAAGCCCAGCGGACGTTTTCTTCCGCCTCGTGAGGCTGCGCGGATTCTCGTAAGATCTGCGCGCCAGCCAGCAGCATATCTTGCATCAGCACCAGCACGGCAGAGCGCAGCGACTCCGGCAGCCGCGACCAGGCCTCCAGGCGCTGCCGCCGATCGGGGAGCGCTGCGATCCGCTGCAGGATGATCGTCGTGTCTTCGCTGGGCGTGTCCAGCTCGCCTGTTGCCACGAGCATATCCTCGCGCGGTATGCCCAGCACGATCTCCAGCCTCCGCAGCGTCTCCGGACGCGGGCGGGTAATCCGCCCACTTTCGACCATTCCGGTGTAGCCGGTTGACATGCCGATCGCCTCATCGACCTGAACCTGGGTCAGGCCGCGCGCCTCACGGGCCTGCTTGACCAACCGCGCCAGCGACTTGATCGGCGCGACCGGGTCGTTTGAGTCGGTCTGCGGTCGCAAATAGCCGATCGCCCTGAGCAGCGTTTCCTCGCTCACATGCAGCTCGCGCGACAGCGCGGCGAGCACATTCGGCGATGGTGTTGCAATCCGTGCATGCTCGATGTGAGCGATATAGGCGGAAGAAACACCGACACGAGCGGCTAAGCTGCGCATAGTATAGCCCAGCGCCGTCCGACGGTGAGTCACAAGTTCTGCTAATGAAGAGTACATGCGCGCGCCAGTCACTACAGCTTAGGGGGTGCCCGGTGTAACGACGCCGCGAGGGGAACAGCGTCCGTGTGTCACGAACCAAATCCAACAAGTAGTAGCGAATCCTCCTTTACGATATAGGATCGTAGAATGCCCTATGACATAACACCAAGTATGCCTTGCAGCGCTACTTGGTGTCGATCGAGCCTAGAGCCATGCCTGCTGTAGGTAGCTCGACCACAGCCGAATAGCATAGCATGTTTCTTGATGCAGCCGCAGGATGACAGGCCCGACGATTGTGCTATGTCAGACCTAACGATCGGTTGAGTCGCTCCCAATCCATATGTTCTGCCGCCAGTGTTTGAAAGCGTTCGTGCTTGGCGCCGCCGAACCGCAGGTGTCCTATCAACGACTCAAGCCGCTGGATGGTTGTCAGCGTATCGTCGGATGTCATCAAAATAGCAACGTTGCGCCGCGATGCCCGGTCCAGCACTGTCATCGGCGGATGCATGTTGCCGGTCAGGATCAGGCAGGATGTCGATGTTTCGAGCGCCGCGATCTGAATATCCGAGCGATCACCGCCCGTGACGACGGCCTTGTTGCGCTTGCGCCGGAAGAAGCTCAGCGCGCTCTCGGCGCTCATCGCGCCCACCGAGAGATTTTCGACCAGCCGCTCCTGATCGCCGGGGCTGACGACATTCGCATTGATATGCGCGGCGACCTCGTTGACGGTCGGCGCTTCGATCTGCGCTTCGTGGGGGATGACGCCGATCACCGGGATCTGTGAGCGCTCAAGAAACGGCACAACCGTGCCATGCACATAGTCAAGCTGCGACGGAAACACTTGATTCAGCACCACGCCGAGCAGGCGCTGCCCAAGATAGCGACGCACTGAGGTGATGATGTCGACGGCGTTGATCGTGCGGAAGCGGGTGACCAGCAGCACGGGCGCGTTGAGCATATCGCTGACCTGATCCGCGCTCAAGTCAAGCAGCGCGCCCTCGGCCCAGGTGTTTGCGCCTTCCAGCACAACCATCTGTTTGCCGTCGGCAACCGCATCGTAAGCTGCTTGAAGCTGGGCGCGAAAATCTGGCTTGTCGCCGTGGAGCACGCCTTCGATGACACGAGTTGTCGCTAAAATCGGCGCGATCTGCTCAGGTGCTTCGGGAAGGTTGAAGAGGGTACGCATAAGCTGCGCGTCTTGATCGAGCGCGCCGGTTTCGGTCTGAGTTGCGGCGACGCTCACGGGCTTCATGTAGGCGACGGCTAGACCTTGCGCGCGGAATTGGGCCAGCAACACAGCGCAGATCGCGCTCTTGCCGACAAACGTTTCAGTTGATGCGACATAGAGGGTTGCCATGGCAGGCCCCTTTCATCCTTATGAATGCTTAATATGCGATATTTGTCACAAGATCATCAATCGGATTGGAGAATAATCCGCGCATCCAGCACCAGCGCTCCCTGTCCCTGGTCATAGACCATCAACGGGTTGATGTCCATCTCGACAATTTCTGGAAAATCATTGACGAGCTGCGAGGTGCGCAGCAGCGTGTCGAGAATCTTGTCGAGATCGGCGGGCGGCTGTCCGCGAACGCCGCGCAAGATCGGAAACGAGCGAATCGCCTCGATCTGCTCGCGCGCCTCTTGTTTCGACAGGGGGGCTAGCCGGAACACGACATCTTTGAGCACTTCGACATAGATCCCGCCCATGCCAAATCCAATCAGCGGGCCTAGCTGCGGATCGCGCGACACGCCGACCAGACACTCGCGGCCTTTGGGTGCCTGCTGCTGCACCAGCACGCCGCGAATATCGGCGTTGGGCTGGTAGCGCCGTGCGCGGTACTCGATCAGCTCGTAGGCGTCGCGCACCTCGCTGGCGCTTTGCAGGCCAACGCGCACGCCGCCAATATCCGATTTGTGGAGGATGTCGGGCGACGAGATCTTGAGCACCACGGGATAGCCGACCCGGTTGGCGATCTCGACCGCCGCTTCGGGCGACTGTGCCAGCTCCGAGGCTGGCAGGCGCATGCCATAGGCCGCCATCACCTCGCGCGCCTCAAGCTCGCCCAGCTCAAGCCGTCCCTGTTCGCGCACCTCGGCAAAGGTCCGGCGCACACGCTCACGATCGACCTCGAACCCGACGTACTCGCCCACCGGCTGCTCTCGCCAGCGCTGGTACTGGACCATCGCCCGGAGCGACGCGACCGCCCGCTCCGGGAACGGGTAGTTCGGGATCTGACGGTCGTTCAAGATCTTGAGCGCTTCTGTCAAGCTCTGCTGGCCCATAAACGACGCCACCACGGGCTTGCGCGGCTCCGGCTGCGAATCGGCCAGCTCGGCGATCAGCGCGGCGGTTTCCTCTACATCGCTTTGAGCCTGCGGCGTGAGCAGCACCAGCACCGCGTCCACGTTCGGATCGGCAAGGGCAGCCTGGATGCCTATCCGGTAGCGATCCGAGCGTGCGTCGCCAATAATATCGATCGGGTTATACACGTTGGCGGTCGGTGGCAGCTGCGCCTGCAACTGCTGCACAGTCGTCGGCTCGAAGCGCGCAAGCTGCAAGCCCGCGTTTTCGATCGCATCGGTCGCGAGGATACCCGGCCCGCCCGCGTTCGTGACGATCGCGATCCGATCGCCCCGGATCAACGGCTGGTAAGCAAAAATCAGCGCCTGATCGAAGACATCCTGCATCGTCGCCGCGCGGATAATGCCGCTCTGCCGGAACGCGGCCTCATAGGCGCTCTCGGAGCCTGCCAGCGAGCCGGTATGCGACGAGATCGCCCGCGAGCCTGCGGCGGTCGTCCCCGACTTGATCGCGATGACGGGCGTTTGCCTGGTGACACGCCGGGCGACTTCCATAAACTCAGGGCCGCGCGAGATGCCTTCCAGATAGGCCAGAATGACGCGCGAGTGCGGATCGTCGCTCCAGGCCTGGAGCAGCGCTACCTCGTCAACGTCGGCCTTGTTGCCCAGCGACACAAAGCGCGAAAAGCCAATGCCCTGCGCGACCGACCAGTCCAGAATCGCCGTGCAGATCGCGCCCGACTGTGACATGAACGCGATGCTGCCATGAAGCGGCATCAGTGCCGCGAACGAGGCATTCATCTGTGCCACGTTGTCGATCACACCCAGACAGTTCGGCCCGACCATTCGCATTCTATGCTGCTGCACGATCGCCAGGAGATCTTCTTCCAGCTTGCGGCCTTCGACGCCGACTTCACGAAATCCGGCGGTGATGACGATCAGTCCTTTGACCCCTTTTTGCCCGCACTCTTCGGCCACGCCCAGCACCGCCTGGGGCGGCACAACCAGCACCGCCAGGTCGGGCGTTTCTGGGAGCGCGGAGATTGAGGGATAGACAGTCTGGCCTAAGACCTCGTCTGCCGTCGGATGAATCGGGTAGAGCGCGCCGGGAAACTTGTTCTCGACGATATTCCTGAGCACGGTATGACCCAGTTTGCGCGCATCTGGCGACGCTCCGACAACGGCGATCGAACGAGGCGCGAAGATGGCTTCCAGCATGGGTACCAGCCCTCCGAACATGCCGATGACATTTTGGCAGATTCCCGCAAGCAATGTGCCGTCAACGTGCCAGATCGGCCATTCGCGAATATTTTTTCCAGATCTATACTATTAGTTGCATGATCCGGGTATCTCTGCGACAGCGGAAATGGAATGCTGTCATGCAGCCCAAGAGCAGAGTCTCGGCGGAGCCTCTGCACGCTCGCCTGACGGGCATTCGATGCATTTTTGACATTCGGCCTTGTTCTGACTACACTGGGCAGCTAATCCCGACATCGAGTACATTATGTGAGCGCCGATCTGCGCTGCCAGGCAGTGCTGTGCGCCGATCAGATATGCGTGAGTGGCAACCGTGAAGATTTGCATTATTGGCCCAACCTATCCGTACCGGGGCGGTATCGCCCACTACACGACGCTGCTGGTGAAGCATCTCCAATCCGCCGGGCATCAGGTCAAGCTCTACTCCTACACCCGCCAGTATCCCAAGTTTTTATTTCCGGGCAAGACCGATAAAGATCCCAGCGCCACGACGCTGCGCGTCGCCTGTGAGTATATCGTCGATCCGATTCAGCCCTTTAGCTGGTGGCGCGTCTACCGGCGGATTCGCCGCGACGCTCCCGATCTGCTGATTTTGCAATGGTGGGTGCCGTACTGGACGCCGAGCCTGGCCGCGATCTCGTGGCTGATCAAGCGCCGCACGAAGATCAAGCTGGTGTATATCTGCCATAACGTAACGCCGCACGAAGAGAGCGGCACGCTCGATCGGCGGCTGGCGTGGGTGGTGCTGCGGCGCGGCGATGCCTTTATCGTTCACTCCGAGCAGGATCGCCGCAAGCTGCTGGCCCTACTGCCGCAGCCGCAGGTCTGGCGCACCAATCTGCCAACCTATGAGGCGTTCCAGCAGCTTACCGCGCACGCTCGACCGTCGACCTCGATCCGCAAAACGCTCAACCTTGACGGCAAGCAGGTGCTGCTCTTCTTTGGCTTCGTGCGTCCGTACAAGGGGCTGGAATATCTGATCCACGCGCTGCCGCTGGTACGCGAAAATTTGCCGAATGCGCACCTGCTGGTCGTCGGAGAGTTCTGGAGCGGCAGGCAAGCTTACATGGCCTATGCCCGGCAAGCTGGGGTCGAGGACCAGATCACGGTCATCGATCAGTACGTGCCCAACGAGGATCTGCCCGACTACTTCGAGGCCGCCGATGTGGTGGTGCTGCCGTACGTCTCGGCAACTCAGAGCGCCGTTGTGCAGCTGGCGTTCGGCTTTGGCAAGCCGGTGATCACCACGCGTGTGGGAGGGCTTTATGAGGTGGTGCAGGATGGCTATAACGGGCTGGTGGTGCCGCCGCAAAACGAGGAGGCGCTGGCCGCCGCGATCGTGCGCTACTTCAACGAAGGGCTGGCAGAGCCGATGCGCGAGCATATCGCCGCCGAGCGCAACACGGGCCGATTTTCATGGCGCGAGGTGATCGAGGCGCTCGAAGCGATCGATCGGCAGGTTCGGGCGCGCTGAAGCATCCCGGAGGCCTGCCAACCCCGCGCAATCGAAGCTGGGCTGTAATGGCACGCGGCACCCGATGGTCGATATGATACTGTTGCCATACCTCACGCTCCCAACGCCAGCACAACACATGATCGATGTTGTAGATGGCCTGGAAACAGGGCGCAAGATGACATATCTTTTCGTGCATGCGCAGCACGCCCTGGCTTGACGCCAGATGAGCAACCAGGACCTCACGCCCTCGCCCAGACCTCTAGCTGCGGGTAGCGATCGGCGGTATACTGCGCGCGTACCGCCAGCCGCGCCAGCGCATGCGCTAGCCGCTGCGCAAGCAGGCCGCGACGGAAGCGAAACGGCAGCGGATACAGCCAGGCCCGGAAATAATCGGCAGAGAGCGGCGGCGTGGAAGCTTTGTCTACCGTGACGCTGGTAAAGCCACCGTCGCGCAGCAGCCCACGCAGCGCGGCAGGATCGAGCCACTGGAGATGCTCCAAAAAGCCAGTCGGGCGGCCCAGCAGCGCCAGGTAGCGGCGGGTCCACGCCTTGCCCAGCCCTAGCGGCACGAACACGCCATAGTGCGCCTCATAGAACGAGGAATAGTTGGGCGCTTGCGCGAAGAAGATGCCGCCCGGCTTTAAAACTCGGCGAATCTCGCGCAACGTCTGCGGCAGATCCGCCACATGCTCGATCGTTTGGAACGAGGCGATCAGATCCATGCTGGCGTCGGGAAGCGGTAGCGCCTCTGAGGGTGCCTGGATCAGGCGCAGCGCTACCTCGTTATCGGCGAAGAGGCGGCGGGCCGTGCGCAACGACGCCTGGTAGCGGTCGCTGGACGCTTCGACGCCGATCACATTCAGGCCCAGCGCACAGCCGACCAGCGTAAACAGACCCATGCCGCTGCCGATCTCCGCAAAGCGTGCATGTCGCGCCCGGTCCAATCCGATCCGCCCGACGATCTGCTGCCACTGGCGCAGGCGACTATCGAGCATCCAGTACGCCGCGACGCTGGACATCGCATCGCGGGAGCCGAGCTCGGCGGCGATTCGGTGGGCATGCTCGATCGACGTATCGAGCGTCGCGGGCGTCAGGCGAATGCGTCGCCCCTCGATCTCGCCCAGTAACACATCGTGCTTAAATGTTGGCATAGTGCGGCAGTATAGCAAAAAAGCGGCGCTGTGATGTCACAGCGCCGCCTCGACCGTGCTTGAAGAGCAGACTACGGAGTAGTGACGGCGATGCCGTTGTAGTCTTCGCCCGCCGGAGCGCCGCTGCCGTTCTGGACGCGGACAACTGCCGTCAACTGCGCGCCGCCATCGGCCAGGATGATCGCGCCGCCGCCGAATGCGTTGCCGAGGCAATCGGCGCCGCCGCCGTACTCGCCGAAGCGACCGCAGAGGTCAAGCGCGGCAGCCGTAGCGGCATCCGAGTTCTTCTTCGCGCCCGGAGCGATCGTGCCCAGGTTGTGGGTGCCGACCACCGTGCCGTCGCGGTTGATGTACTGCACGCGAACGTTGGTCGCGTCGGCGCCGCCGATGTTCTGGATCGCGATGAACGAGCGCTGGCGAGCACCGGAGTTATAGTTGGTGTCGTTCGACCAGCGAACGTAAGGCAGCGCCAGCTTGGCAGCGCCTGTTGTCGCGCCGAGGAACGCCGAGGTAACACCGCCGCCGTCGATCTTACCGACCGCAACCAGCGTGCCGGTGCCGCCGGTGCGCTCGATGACCGCCGAGCCGATCGAGTTGACCGGCATCTTGTCGCAGCCAAGCACGCTGCGCTTCGCGCCAGCAGCCAGCGTGAACGGGCCGTCGACGATATCGGGCTGGCCGGTGCGCTTGTAGACCACGCGGAAGCTGACGCTGTCGGTGGAGCTGGCGTTCTGGACCGCGTAGGCGTGGGTGTACTGAGCGGCGGTGTACTTACACAGCGCCGACGCCATATAGACCATCGCGCCGCTCTTCGAGGTGCCCTCGAAGCTCTTCGCGCCGTTGCCGTTGGTCTGAAGCTCGTTGACCGTGATCACGGTCTTGGCCGGGGTGGACGTGCCAGCCAGCTTCGCCTCGACGACCGCCGAGCCGTTGAAGGGCGAGGGAAGCGCCGCGATCTGGCCCGCGTCGAAGTACTTGGCGGCGTTCGCCGGAAGGTTCGCCGCTGTCGCCGTGTGGACCGGCGCGGCCGAGCCCGGTGTGTAGAACTTGACCGTCAGGTCAACCGGCTGCGCTTCGACGTTCTGCACCGAGAAGTAGGTGCTGTAGTTGAACTGGTTCTTCAGCACCGTCGCAACCAACTGCTGCGCCGAGGCATCCGCGCTGCTGAAGCCATTCGACAGCGGGCGGGTCGCAATGCCGCTGGCGAACTGCACGATCGTCGCGACGACCGGCTGATCCGCCGAGAGGACCGCCGAGCCCTTGAAGCCCGCGCCGATACCGGTAACGGAACCGACGGCCAGCGAGGTGCTCGCGCCCGGAGCCAGCGTGGTGGTAGGCGTGAACGAAACCGGCGAGCTGCTATTCTCGGCAAAGAAATCGAATTGGACGCTCGCAGGCGCGCTGCCCACGTTCTGGTACGTGATCGAAACCTGGAAGTTTGTGCCATATGCGGCAGCTTCCGCTGAGCCAGTCGGAACAACCGACCCAACCAGCGCCGCCGCCAACATGGCTCCGAACAGTTTACGCTTCATTACACCGACCTCCGAAACAATGACAGGTGTGGGTTGACGCTCTGGATTATAGAAGGATGATCTGCTCTTGCGCAATAGCTCTTTAGGGTGTGAGCCATACCTCTTTAGGGTACATAAGCTACTACCGTGATAAATCGATGATTGGATGAGCCGCAATAACTCGATTAAACGAGCTACTACTTTCGGGTTAACACGATTAAATAGCGCATCACAAAGCTGTATTTTGTGTATAGTGCTGCGCGGTGGGATCTTCGGGGCCAGGCCCCGGTAGTAGTCGTCTTTTGCCGACGGATGCTGCTTGCTGATGTGCCACAGATCGATAACACCCGCAATCACTCTTAAGGATGCGACGATTCAGGTTGTAAAGCTTGGGAGGCATCGCTATACTTACTCTCGCTAACGATACTAATCACACGAGGTACATCGACATGGTCGCTCGCACAACACTTGTTGTATTATCGCTCTTGCTCTTGCTGCTGACAGCCTGTAATACCAGCACGCCGGGTGTGGTGCAAGAAACCGGCCCAGCGCCGACGGCTCCCACGCCTAGCGCCGATAAGTCAACCTTCGCAGGCCGGGTGATCAGCAGTACCAATGAAGCGCCGATCAAAGAAACTGTCGTGCAGCTCGCGCAGATCTACCGCGACGCCAAGACGAACGAGGCGGTCTTTGCCCTCGATCTGGCGCGGGCACCCGGCTCCTACACCGATCAGAATGGCTACTTTGCGATCACGGATGTACCGCCCGGAGAATACGCGATCATCGTCGGGGATTACTACGGTACGAACGAGGTGGTGCAGGAGAGCGGCAACGCGCGCATCTTCAAGACGGAGGCAGGCAAAATCTTCAACGCCGGAGTAGTGCAGGTCAAACCGAACGTATCGCCGGGGAAGTAATGCGCTGAAACCCGATCGCAGACCGTTACCGCTCAAGCACTGCGCTTGAGCGGCTAGCGTTTAACGCCGATCAGCGTTTGATACAGCCGATCGTAGCCGCTGGCCGTATGCTCAAGCGTATAGCGCTGGACTTCGCGCCAGGCATTCTCTGCCATACGTCGCGCCTCGTCGCGCTGATCGAGCAAGCGGCGGATGGCGGCTGCCAGCGCCCGCGGCTGCCCGACCGGCACCAGCAGACCGGTCGCGCCGCTCCGCACCAGCTCACGGCTTCCTGGTATATCGGTTGCGACGACGGGGACGCGCGCCGCCATCGCCTCAAGGATCACCGTCGGAAAGCCTTCCCAGAGCGACGACGATACCAGCAGGTCGCTGCTCAGCAGAATCTCAGCCACATCGCTGCGCTGCCCGCAGAAGCGCACCGCGTCTGCAATACCCAGCGTCGCCGTCAGGGCTTGCAGATCGTCGAGGAGGCTGCCGGTGCCCACGATCCACAGCTCAGCATCGGGCACGTCGCGCAGCAGCTCAGCGGCGGCTTGCAGAAAGCAGACGTGTCCTTTCTGCTGCTCCAGCCGCCCGACGATGACGATCCGAGGCCGCGACGACCCACGCGGCGCGGCGACCATACTTGCCGCGCTCAGGCGCTCCACCAGCTTACGGCTGATGCCATTGTACAGCAGCACAGCGCGACGGCGAGCCAGGCGCGCGGCGGGACGCGCGTCCATCACCCGGCGAGTCGCCTCCGAGATCGCTACCTCGGCGTCGAAGATCCAGGGCAGGGCGGCAAGGTTGAGTAGCTGGCCCAGCCAGGGCCGCCTCTGCCACTGCTGATCGGTATGCATCGTGCGGACGATGCGCGGATGCGTCGGATGGCTCAGCTTGCTCCATAGGCAGAGCAGATCGCCGCGCTCGAAGTGGCTGTTGAGCACCAGCGGTCGGACCCGATCGAGCAGCAGGCCAAGCAGGGCGGCGGCGCGCAGCAGATCCGTCGAGAGACGGCCCCGCTGCTCGATCAAGATCGCGGTGCCGATGCCCTCGGCGTGCAGTTGCTCGCGCCAGCGCCGCTCCGAGGCCGTGCCGTAGCGCCACAGCCCGCAGACAAACGGCGCGTACCGGCTGCGATCGAGATGTCGCGCCAGTTGGATGCCGAACTGCGACGCGCCGCCCGACTGTTCTTCGGTGGCGAAGCCATCGACCAGTTGCAGCACAGGAATCAGTCGCTGCGGCATTACGCCTCCCGAACGCTGCGCCGGATCAGCTCCGGCAGCCGCTCTAGCGTCTTCTGTATTGCCGGGATGCGCCGGACGAGCCGCTCGCGGACACGTTCGCGCTCCGCCCAGAGCGCGTCGAAGGCGGCGCACAGCCGCTCGGCGGTGAGTGTATCGATGTCCAGCGCGTAACGCTCCAGGCCCAGCAGCTCCATAATCCCGACCGATTTATACAGGTAGCCGATCGCCAGCGCGGGAACGTAGCCGCTGAGCGCGAAGATCGCCGAGTGCATGCGCGTCGCCACCAGCAGATCCAGGCGGGCGTAGGCCGCTTTGAGCTGCTCCGGCGACAGCACCGCATCGATTAGCGCTACGCCGTCGATGCCCTGGGCCTGAGCCGCCGCCACGAGCCGCCGCGCAATCAGCCGATCGTCGTGGGCCGCATTAGGGCCGGTACACTGCGCGAAGAGCACCACACGCGCGTCGTAGTGCTGCCGGAGATGCCGCATCAGCGCCAGGATTGCCTGCTCATAGCCGTGCTGGTTGCCGAACTGCGGATTCTGGCGCTGCCAATCCATCAGCGTCAAACCGACCAGCGGCTTTCCCTCGGAGCTGCGAATCAGCTCGGGCATGTCAGTGTCCATGCGATTGAGCGGGGTAGCATCCGCCGCAAAGGCCAGATCGGGCAGGAGCAGCACGCGGCGGCGCAGCCCGATCTCGGCCAGCAGTTGCAGCGAGCGGTATTCGCGCGCCGCTGTCAGCGCGCTGTGCGAGAGCAGCCAGCGCAGCATGGCCCGCTGGATCGTACCCGGCAGCGGCCCGAACGATTGCGGCAGCAGCAGCAGGGGCTTGCCCATCAGCACCGCCAGCGCGATGCCGAGCCAGAGCCAGGCAAAGGCGATATTGGCAGCGTGCCGCGCGTAGAGATGCCCGCCGCCGATCACTACCACCAGATCGGCATCGTAGTAGGCCCGCATCAGCCCGCGCCGATCCGGCAGACGCGGCAGCGGCCTCAGCCCCGCCACACGGTACATCAGCGCGGCGTGTACCAGCCAGAGCGCGTAGAACGGCACCAGCGGCTTGCGCCAGTGCCACTCGCCCTGTGCGTCCACCCGCAGCACCCAGCGCATCAGCGAGCCGACGTAGCTCGCGCCAGCGGGCAGCAGATCCGATAGCTCGTCGTTGACCGTGATCGTCAGCGCGGCGGCGGGAAACGCGCGGCGCAAAACAGCCATCGTCTGCTCAAGGATCGCCAGATCGCCCGCGTTCTTGGGCGAGTGCGCGTTGAGAACGATGATCTTCATGCCGATCGATGCAGTGAGAACCACGCGCCGCCGCTGTAGGCCACCAGCAAAATGATCTCGGTCGCCAGGTTGACCCACGCGGCTCCTTCCAGGCCAAACACGGGAATGCAGATCGCGTTGGCGATGACGTTGACCACCGAGCCGACGGCCAGCAGCTTGGTGCGCAAGACCTGATCGTCGCGCGCGACCATCACCATCGCCGAGCAGAAGTTGAGGCTTTTGAAGAGCGGGATCAGGCACATAATCTGGAGCAGCGGCACGGCGGCCCGGTACTGCGTGCTAAAGACCAGATCGATGATCATGCCGGAGCCCCACCACAGCGCTGCGGCCCAGAAGAGGCCGTAGAGCAGACTCCCGATCACCGCCAGTCCGACCATCCAGCGGAACCCGCGTGAGTGAGGCTGGAGACGCGCGATCACCGGCAGCAATACCTGCCAGGCAACCGCCGGGACTAGAAACGTGGTGTTGACGATCAGCAGCGCCGGGTTGTACACACCCGCCCCGACCGCGCCGATCATAAACGAAACCATCGTCAGGTCGGCCTTGAGCGCCACGCTCGACAGCAGATCGGCGGCAAAGTAGGCCCGCGCCTGTTTGATCATGTCCAGCAGCCGCTGCGGCTTCCAGCGCAGCCCGTGCAAGCTGCGGCGCAACAGCCACATCAGCAGCCCGACGCCCAGGATGTCCGCCAGCAGCCGGTAGCCGGTCGCCGTCAGCAGCGGCGCGGCGGCGTTCCACAGCGCCAGCGTCAGCGCGATCGTCAGCGCGGGCACGATCATCTGGAGCAGCGCGGCGGCGCGGCTGCGAAGCTGTGCCCGCAGCGCGGTATGCGCGGTGGTCAGCAGCAGCTCGCAGGTCAGCCCGAACGCCGCAAAGATAATCGGCAGCTCAAGGCTGGTCTTGCCGCTCACCAGCAGGATCGCGATCGCCACGATCATCAGCCCGCCGGTCGCCAGCAGCCGCAGCGCCAGCACCTGGCTGATCACCGAGTCGAGGTCGCGGGCGCGGCCACCCTGATGCAGCAGCCACGTATCAAGGCCCAGGCTGGCGATCATCACTACCGGGCCGAGCAGCGCGTACAGCGTGGTGTACATGCCGAAGTCCGACAGGCTCATCAGCCGTGCAAGCGCAAACTGAGTCACGCTGCCAAGCAGCCGCGCGACCAACACGCCCGCGATTGCCACGCCGACGTTGAGCACCAGCCCGGTCGAGGCATGGCTGCGCCAGTTTTTGCGGGAAGCTGCGACAGACGAGGATGCTGATTGCATGAATTGCTTAAACCTTATCGCTTTCTTTCATCGAAAGATCAGAGTCAGGGCGCGACGGAGCATAGACCTCGGTCCAGCGCCCGCTCAGCCTGTGCCAGTCGTACTGCGCCGCCGCTGCTGTCGCCGCGCTCGCAGCCGCCCGCAGCCACGCAGGATCGTCGAGCAGGCGGCGAATCGTCGTGGCTAATGCCGTCGCATCGCCCGGCGCTGTCACGACGCCCGCGCCATGCGCCAGGAGCTGCCGTCGATCGCCGACATCGCCGGTGACGACGGGCACGCCCAGCGCCATGCTCTCAAAGATTTTGAGCGGCGATCGTGCGCGCGCAACGTCGTCGTCATGGACCGGATCGACGCTCAGCGCCGCGAGCGATAGATAGCCGCGCACGCTCTGCTGCGGCAACTGCCCGGTGAAGTGTACCCGATCTGTCAAGCCCATAGCGCGGACTCGTCGTCGTAGCTCCGGCAGATCCTCGCCGCCGCCGATCAGCAGCAGATCGAGATCGGGCAGGTCGGGGGCAAGCTGCGCGAACGCATCCAGCAGCAGATCGACGGGATGATTATGCAGCGCCAGCGTCCCGGCATAGGCGATCACCCGCCGACCGGCCAGTCCTAGCGCGGCGCGCAGCCCGGCGCTGGCAGCCGGATCTGGCCGCCTGAGCCGATCGAGATCGACGCCGTTGGGCACATAGACGACCCGCTCGATGCCGCGCCGCCGCATCCGCTCCGCCAGAAACCGCGTGTTAACGGTGACACCCGCAGCCAGACGCGGCAGCAGCGATTGCCAGAAGGCAAAGACCGCGCGCTGCCAGCCTGCGCTGAAGCGGTTGCTGCCAACCTCGTCGTCGTCACAGTCGACGTAGAAGCGACGACCGCGCAGCAGCACGGCTACCAGCGCGGCAAGGCCGTTGACCGGCTGGGGCTTGCCCAGGTGATAGACGTCGGCGGGCGAGCACAGCATGCCCCAGATCATGCCGAGCGTCGAGCCAATCAGTACGCGCAGCAGTTGCAGGGCATTGAAGCGCACGGGCACGCTGCCGCTTTTGCGCGCGTGCATCTGCCCGACGTACCAGACCTCGACGCCATCGCGCACGAAGCGGCGCTGCGGGCAGCCCGCAAGATCGGGATGCAGCGCCAGAATCCGCACCGAGTGTCCGCGCCGCGCCAGCCCACGCGCGATCTGAAAATAGCGCACGCCGCTGGGCCGCTCGATGCCCATCGTGATCGGCAGCACAATCCTCATCAGCGCATCCCGCGCATAGCAACCATTGGCTGTGGTTTCATTGGTTATGGTACGTCATCGCATTGATCCGATCGGCAAATCAACAACCGCTACTGACGCGGCAGCCAGATCGTCGAGAGCGCCTGGTACGCCTGCATCTCGCCGGAGTAGCTATCCGCTCCCGCTTTGCCGCCCAGCACGACGATCGATACGTCCTGCTGCACGACGCCCGGCTGGCTGCCGATCGCCTGGGACGGACCCGCGAAGGGCTGCCAGTTGTCGGCGCGCGCATTATACTTGAGCGGCTCCGCGCCCCTGGGATCGCCGCCGAGCACATGGATGATCGAAAGCGCCACGGCTGAGCCGAAGCGGCTGCGTGGCTGCGGCAGCGGCGCGCGACGTGCCCAGGGCTGCCCGCCCTCTTGGGCTGGCGTGTAGACCTCGTTGTTGGCAAGCGGCCCCGCCTGGCTCTCGCCGCCGAGCACATAGATGCTGCCCTCGACTACACCTGCGTCGGCAAAGGCGCGGGCGGTCGGCATCGGCGTGCGCTCGCGCCAGCTTGCGCGCTCAGGATCGTACTCGAAGACCTCGCCGCGATAGGCGCTGCCGTCCCAGCCGCCAAACAGATAGAGCTTGCCCTCAAGCGCAGCCAGGGCATAGGCGCTGCGCGGCTGCGGCAGGTCGGGCAGGGTTTCCCATGCCTCCGCGCTCGGATCATAGCGCTCGAAGGCGGTCGTAATATCTTTGGGATCGTTCGAGCGCCGTCCGCCGGGCACGTACAGCTTGCCGCCGAGCACCACCGCGCGCACATCGGCGACGGCGGTCGGCTTTTTACTTAGCTCGGCCCAGGTCCTCAGGCTGGCATCGTAGCGCTCGATGCTATCGAGCACGCCCGTGGTATTTTCCCCGCCGATCACATACAGCCGCTCGCCGCTGCTGGCAATGGCGAAGCCAGCTCGCGCGGTACTGGCGGCGGGCAATGTCATCCAGCGCGCCTGCTCGGTGCTGGCCTCCGGCTCCACGGTTGGGCTAAACCAGCCCAGAGCAAAGGCTGCGGCCAGGATCAGCCCGATCAGTGCAGCGCCGATCAGCACCGGCAGCAGCCATCGGCTGCGCTGCGTAGGTTTTGTGATGGTTGGCAATCGAGCGGATGCGTGGCCGGGGACGACAAGCTCCGTAGCGACGGGCTGCTCAAGCGCGGGCAGCGGCGGCTGCTCAAGCGGCGGGATGACCTCGACGATCACGTCGGGCGGTGCTGTCGTCTCAGTCGCCAACTCCTCGGCGGTCGGCGCGGAGAGCAGCGCTGGCTCGGCTCGATCGACAGCGACAATCCCGGCGCGGACGGCGTACATCGTCGCCTCTGTCCGCGATGCGACGCCGATCTTGCTGAAGACGTTGCGCAGATGGACCTTGACGGTGTTGACGCTGATGCCGAGCTGATTGGCGATTTGTTGATTGGACAGCCCGCTGGCGACAAGCCGCAGAATTTCGCGCTCGCGCTCGCTGAGCTGATTCGACTCATTGATCATGGCATTGCTACGGTCACTGCTCACCGCTGCACCTTTCGGACGATCGATGATGACACACCTTCCCGACAGCGTCAAGATGTGGCGCGGACGGCGAAGATCGTTACGCCGTTCGCGTCGTAGATCGGTGTAAACATCGGATCGCCAAAGAGCATATCGGCTTTGATCGGCCCCGACTGGTTGCCGCCGACATACACATGCGAGATCCGCTCGTCGCGAACAAGCTGCTTCAGCTGCTCCGGCTGGTCGATCTTCACCTCGCTGATCCGCCGGTTGAGCGCCTCGACCGCCTGCCTATACTCAGGCTTGCCATAGACATACAGCGCGGGCGGCGCTGTCACCCAGCGTCCGGCGATCGGCAGCAGCCACCAGCCGCCATCGGTGCCCCTGTACGCTCCGTTCAGCCAGAAGGCGCTGTTGACCAGAAAGCGCGCATCTTGCGGCGTGTTCTCGGCTGCCCATGCCAGCGCATCGATGTCGGCGGGCCGCACCAGGACCGTCGCCTGATTGACAACGCTGCGCAGTTGCCAGGTGCCGAACACGGCGATGCCCACAAAGCCCGCCGCCAGCGCGTAGCGCGTCCACAGCCTGCGCGCGCCGGGCATGACACGCAGCAGCCACCATGCCAGCTGGTTGACGCCATACGCCACCAGGACGCTCACCGGCAGAAAGAGCATGATGATCACCGAGTGGTTGTTGATAAACCACGAGGACGGCAGCCCGACGATCGCCGGATTCGCCAGCAGGAAGAGGATGCCGATCCAGGCCGCCGTGGCTATCACTCGTAAACGCCACGCCAGCAGCGCCAGCAGCGTGCCGAGTCCGGCCAGGCCGTACAACACGCGGTTGTTGCCGTAGTTCAGCAGCGCCCAGTCGATGCCGTTATAGTCGCCGCTCCCGGTCAGTCCTGAGGGCGCGACCGCGTACGGGATCAGGACGCGCCGGAGCATCTCCAGCACCCACGGCGCGACGATCAGCGCCGCAAGACCGCCGACAAGCGCGAAGCGCAGCGCCAGGCTGCCGACGCTGCCCGGTCGTCGGAGCGCCAGCAGCAGCCCGTACGGCACCATGAACGCGCCGTAGAAGACTAGCACCCGGTAGTGGATCAGCATCAGCCCGCTCAGCAGCAGCGCGGTCGGCACGATCAAGCGCCACGACCAGCGCGGCTGCTCGGCCAGCGCGATCGAGCCGATCAGCAGGCCCGGCAGCACCAGCAGGCCCGTAAGCTGCGTGTAGCGGCCCCAGGTGACATAGTATGCCGGCATCAGCGAGAGCAGCCCCGCCACCACGGCGGCGATCAGCCCCGCACGCGGCGAGCGCAGCATGAACGCGCCCAGGCCATACGCGACGACGGCGATCAGCGCGTTCAAGATCTGGCCGCTCCACAGCACGCCTTGCAGCAGCGGCAGATACGCGATCTCGGTCCACGCCGCCACGATGGTGTGATAGCCCCAGTGGTAGCGGATCTGGTCGATTGGCAGATACGGCTCAAGCGAGGTTGGGATACGCCCGCTCTCGCTCACGATCCGCACCAGCAGCGTATGGTGCAGCGAGTCCACCCACAGCGGCGCGACGATGCCCCGGATCTCAAGCGCCCGCGTCAGTCCTACCAGGCCAACTACCAGGCTCCAGCCCGCTACCAGCCAGCGCGGCGGCAGTGGCCGCTGCCGCGCACGCAGCCAGCGCCATGCCGCCAGCAGCGCCACGCCGATCGCCTGCATCGTCAGGATCGGCGCGGTCAGGCGCAGGCCAAGCGTGCTACTCCACAGAAAGAGGATCGGGATCAGGCTGAGGCTCAGGCCAAGCCAGAGTGCCGGAGCGACGAAGCGCGGTAGTCGTAGGTCGGCGTCGGCCAGCGACCACAGCAGGTAGCCCGGCGCAAAAAGCACCAGCCCACCGACGACCGATAAGCGCCCGATTGGCCCTGCGATCGACAGTGCCAGCCCCAGCGCAATCAAGATCAAGGGCACGCGGGCACGTGAAAACACAGGTGATAGCTCCAGAAATAGTGCAATTGATCGTCTCTGCCAGTCGGACGCTAAGTATACCAACCTGCCGCCGGTTTCGCTACGATCGCCGCCGCGCAAAATAAACGGGCTGGCACGCAGCCAGCCCAAACCTTTCGATGCTTGCGGGGAGCCGCGCTAGGGCAAGTAGCGCATCGGATTGACCGCCTTGCCGTTGAGCTTGACGGTAAAGTGCAGATGAACGCCGGTCGAGTATCCGCCGCCTCTGCGGTCGTAGGTGCTGCCCATCAGCCCGATCCGATCGCCAGCGTTGACGTACTCGCCGTTGCTGACGTTTGGCCGCGACGCCAGGTGCCCATACTCGGTCACGAAGCCATCGCCGTGGTTGATCTTGACGCAGTAGCCGTAGCCGCTGCACCAGCCCGCCGCGATCACCCTGCCGCCACGCGCGGCCCGAATCACGGTGTTTTTGCGATTGGCGATGTCGATGCCGTTGTGGAAGCGGCCAACCTTGAAGTTGCGATAGCCAAAGCCCGATGTCAGATCGCCGACTGTCGGCCAGACCCAGCGATTGCTCGGCTTCGGCTTGGGCTTGGGTGTTGGCTCCGGGGTGGGCTGCGGCGTCGGCTCCGGGGTGGGCTGCGGCGTCGGCTCCGGCTGCGATTCCGCTGGCGGCGCGGGCACGATCGAGATCTCCGGCGTCGGCAGGGGCGGAATCTCGATCGCGGTCGGCACCTGATCGGCGATCCCATCCTCGACGCCCAGCAGATCGGCGGCGATCCAGCCCTCGGTGCCGTTCGACGTGCGGATCTGGAACCAGTTCTCAT
>DASUTC010000076.1 GCA_036374795.1 Herpetosiphonaceae bacterium | reverse complement strand
CGTGCTGGCGCAGCGCGGCCTCGATCTCGCCCAGCTCGATGCGATACCCGCGCAGCTTGATCTGGTGGTCGATCCGCCCGATATAGTCGAGATCGCCGTTGGGCAGGTAGCGGACCAGATCGCCCGTGCGGTAGAGCCGCGCGCCGGGCTGCTGCGCAAAGGGGTCGGGCAGGAAGCGCTCGGCGGTCAGATCGGGGCGGCCAAGATAGCCACGGGCCAGCCCGACACCGCCCAGGTACAGCTCGCCAATCACGCCCACCGGCACCATCTGATACCAGGGATCGAGCACATATCCCTGTGTGTTGCTGATCGGTCGTCCGATCGTCGGCGGCGCGGCATCGTCTCGATCGACCACGGCCCATGTCGCATAGGTTGTCACCTCGGTCGGGCCGTACAGGTTAACCACCTGCCGCACATGGTCGCGCTGGTAAAGCTGCTGCGCCAGCCGGAGCGATAGCGGCTCTCCCGCCAAGTTGATCGTCTGGACCGATGGCGGCAGCCCGTCGAGCTGCAATAGCTCGCTGATCGCCGAGGGAACCGTGTTGACCAGCGTGATCGAAGGATCGGTCGATAGATCTTTCAACTGCCAGATCTGATCGGCCAGGATGACCGTGCCGCCTGAGCTGAGCGGCACGAACAGCTCGAACACTGACAGATCAAAATTGATCGAGGTTACGGCCAGAGTACCCCGCAGTTGCTCCGGCGAGAACGTTCGGCAGGCCCAGGAGAGCAGCGAAACGGCGCTGCGGTGGCTGATCGCGACGCCTTTGGGCCGTCCCGTGGAGCCGGAGGTGTACAGAATATACGCCAGATTGTCGGGCAGCACCCGGCTCACATCGCCGTCAGTCGTCGCGGCAATCGCCGCCGCGTCACGATCGAGACACACCACGATCGGCTCGTGCGCGCTCGGATCGAACGTCGGCAGGCGGCTGCTCAGCGCGCGCTCGGTGAGAATCGCCTCGATCCTGGCGTCGCTCAGCATCAACGCCAGACGCTCGGCGGGATAGCCTGGATCGAGCGGCACATACGCGCCGCCCGCCTTCAGCGTCGCCAGCAGGCCGATCACCAGATCCGCCGTGCGCGTGAGACAAACGCCGACTCGCGACTCCGGCCCGATCTTGAGGCTGTGCAGATAGGCGGCCAGCCGATCAGCCCGACGATTCAGCTCGGCATAGGTCAGCCGCGTCGCACCCGCGATCAGCGCAATCGCATCGGGAGTCTGCGCCGCCTGCGCCGCGACCAGATCGTGAATGCAGCGGTCCTGAGGGTACGCAGCCGCCGTCGCGTTCCAGCCAAGCAGCGCTTGCCGCTCGGCCAGGCTGAGCAGCGGCAGCGCGGCGATCGGCTGATCGGGATCGGCCACGATGCTTTCGAGCAGAGTCTGCCAATGACCGGCAATCCGCCTGATCGTGTCCGGCGCGAACAGGTCGCGGTTATAGTGCAGCGCCGCCGCGAGCTCGCCCTGGTGCTCGGCCACAGTCAGCGTCAGATCGAACTGCGCGGTCTGCTGCTCAAGCGCGATCGACTCCATCTCCAGGCTGCCCAGGCGCAGGCGCGCAGACTCGCTTCCGAGAGCAAACGCAGCCAGATCGGCCACATCCGCCAGGGGCGTCTGATGCAGCGCAAACATCACCTGAAACAGCGGCGATCGGCTGAGATCGCGCTCTGGCTGGAGGCGCTCGACCAGCAGCGGAAACGGAAACTCCTGATGAGCCAGCGCGTCGAGCACGGTTTGACGCGCCTGTGCCAGCAGCTCCACAAATGGCTGCGTATCGACCAGACGCCCGCGCAGCACGACCGGATTGACGAAGTAGCCGATCAGCCCCGCCAGACCGGCGCGGCTCCGGCCCGACGTTGGCGTGCCAATCAGCAGATCGCGCTGGCCGGTGTAGCGGTAGAGCAGCACTTGATACGCCGCCAGCAGCGTGACATACAGCGTCGCGCTCGATTGCTGCGCCAGGTCCTTGAGCTGGCGGGTGAGCTCGCTGCCGAGCCTGAAGCTGTGCGCAGCGCCGGAGTACGTCTGTACCGGCGGTCGCATCCGATCGGTCGGCAGGTCCAGCACCGCAGGCGCATCGGCAAGCTGGCGCTGCCAGTACGCCCACAGCCGATCGCCCTCGGATCCCGCCAGCCATTGCTGCTGCCGGTACACGTAGTCGCCGTAGCTCTGCTCCAAAGGTGCCAGCGCCGCTGGCTGGCCGGTCTGTTCAGCGCTATAGAGCGCGCTCAGCTCGCGGATCATCAGCGACAGCGACCATAGATCAGCCACAATGTGATGAACCACCAGCAGCAGGATCGCCTCATCGTCGGCGGTTTGAAAAAGGTGGACTCGCAGCAACGGTCCGTGCGCCAGATCGAACGGGCGATGGGCAAGCTCCGTCAGTCGAGGGCCAAGCTCTGCCGCATCCATCCCCGGCATGTCCTCGACATCGAAGCCGAAGGCTACCGGGTTGATCCGCTGCGCAGGCTCGCCGTCCAGCACGACAAAGCTGGTGCGTAGCGCCGCGTGCCGCTCCACGAGCTTTTCCAGCGTACGCCGCAGGGTGGGGATGTCGAGCCTGCCGCGTATCCGCATCGCGCTGCTCAGGTTGTATGCTGCGCTCGTCGGCGTAAGCTGATGGAGGAACCACAAGGCCCGCTGGCCGATCGACAGCGGCAGCGCGATGCCTTCTTTGGTCGGCGCGGGCGCGGCTTCTAGCGCCGAAGCTAGCTGCGGCGCGTCGAGCTGCTCCACGATCGTCGCCGCGAGCTGGCCGATGCTCTGGTCTTCCAGGAAGCGCGTGATCGGCACTACCAGCCCAAGATCCGCCTCCAGGCGGTGTTGGATCTCGACCGCCTGCAAGGAGTCCAGGCCCAGCGCAAGCAGCGATATGGCTCCCGATGGCTGCGACGATCGCATGCCCAGCCGCGACTCCACCAGCGCGTGCAGGTAGCGCTCAAGCAGCATCGGGCGCTCCGCCTCCGGCGCTGACAGCAGATCATCGCGGGTCAGCGTTGTGTTCGGGCTGGCATCCGGCTCCTGCAACACGCTCTGCGCGATCGCCGCGAGCGTCCCGTCAAGGAAGCTCTCGCGGCAGGCGTAGCGCTGAACTTTTCCGCTGGATGTCTTTGGCACGCTGCCCGGCTTGAGCAGCACCACCGCATGTATCGCCAGATCGTGCTCGATTGCCACAGCCTGCCGGATCGCCGCCGCAACTGTGTCGATCGCGGTGTGGCGCTGCTGCCGCTCCAGCTCATGCACCACGACCAGCCGCTCTCCATCGTCCGCCGCGACGGTGAAGGCTGCGCCGCTCGCGGGCCGCAGCGCCGGGTGGCTCCGCTCGACGGTCAGCTCGATGTCCTGCGGATAATAGTTGCGGCCCCGGATAATCATCAGATCTTTGAGCCGCCCCGTGACAAACAGTTCGCCATCCCGAACGAAGCCCAGGTCGCCGGTCCGCAGGTAGGAGCCGCTCGCCTCGCCTGCGATCGATGCGCCGAATGTCTGCGCCGTCGCGTCGGGCTGCTCCCAGTAGCCTCCGGCAACACTCGACCCCGCAACCCAGATCTCGCCCACCTGCCCCGGCTCGCAGTGCTGTCGGGTGGTAGGCTCGACAATCGCCACCTGCTGCCCGCCCAGCGCCCGCCCGCTGCTGACCAGCGCCCTGCCAGCGCTGGCCTCCACCTCGATCGCCCGGTGCCGCTCAAGCTCGTCAGCCGCGAAGCTGCTCACCACGGGCAGCGACTCCACCCCGCCGCCCGTCACGATCAGCGTGGCCTCGGCCAGGCCATAGCATGGATAGAACGCTTCGGGGCGAAAGCCCGCCGGAGCGAACGCCTCGGCGAAGCGCTGCAAGGTCAATGCGCGGACCGGCTCGGCTCCGTTGAACGCTACGCTCCAACTGCTGAGATCAAGCTGGGCGCGCTCCTCAGGCGAGATCTTCTGCACGCACAGATCGTAGGCGAAGTTGGGACCGCCGCTGGTCGTCGCCTTGAAGCGCGAGATCGCCTCCAGCCAGCGCAGCGGTCGTTGCAAAAAGTCAACCGGCGCGAGCAGCACCACCGGAAATCCGCTGTAGAGCGGCTGGATCAGGCCGCCGATCAAGCCCATATCGTGGTAGGGCGGCAGCCAGATCACGCCACGGCTATCCGGCGTATGGCCGAATGCCTGGCTGATCAGGGCCGAGTTGTGCAGCAGGTTCGCATGCGACAGCATCACGCCGCGCGGTCGGGCAGTAGAGCCGGAGGTGTATTGCAGGAACGCAAGGCTAGCGCCGGAGATGTCGGGCGGCTGCCAGGCGGACCCGTCGGCGCTGCTATCGAGGGCATCGGTTGCGATCCAGCGCATCGCTGCAAATTCGGGCACGTCCGCGATGCGCCCGACGGCCTCGCAGATCGCGGCGGAAGCCAGCGCCACGCATGGACGCGCATTGCCGGTGATCGCTTGTAGACGCGGTAGCGTGCGTGCGAGGCGCGCGGGATTCGGTGGATAGGCCGGAACGGCAATGACGCCGGCGTACAGGCAGCCGAAGAAGGCACACAGGTAGTCGAGTCCTGGCGGATACAGCAGCACGACCCGATCGCCCTGGGAGCAGTGCTGCCGCAACAGCATAGCGATGGCACGCGCCTGCCCGTCAAGCGCTCCATAGGTCAGCGCATCCGTGGCGACCTCGCCGTTGAGCAGAAAGGTGTAGGCTTGTCGGTCGGGCTGGTA
>DASUTC010000075.1 GCA_036374795.1 Herpetosiphonaceae bacterium | reverse complement strand
CGTCTTCGGCGGTCAGGATGAGCAGGCGCTGCCGATAGCGGCAGGCGTTCAACTGATCCACGATTTTTCGCTGATCCACGATGACATCGAGGATAACAGCCCCGTCCGCCGTGGTCGCAAAACGGCCTGGACCATCTGGGGCGTGCCCCAGAGCATCAACACGGGCGACGGCATGTTTGCCCTGGCGCACGTTTCGATCCACAGGCTGAGCGACGCGGGCGTTGCGCCGCAGCGCGTGCTGCGTATCCTGCGCGATTTCGAGCAGATGATCCTGCACATCTGCGAGGGCCAGTACCTCGACATGTCGGCAGAGGGCCAGATGGACGTGTCGGTCGAGCGCTACATCCACATGATCCGGCGCAAAACGGCGATGCTGGCAGCGGCGGCAACCGCCCTGGGCGCGCGCGTTGCCACCGACGACGAGGCGCAGATCGCGGCGCTGTGGGAGTTTGGCGAGGCACTGGGGCTGGCGTTTCAAATGCGCGACGATCTGCTCGACATCTGGGGCGATCCCCAGGTGACGGGCAAGCCCTACGCCGCCGATCTGGTGCAGCGCAAGATGAGCCTGCCGGTGATTCACGGCCTGGCACAGGCCAGCCCGGCCGATCGCGAGCAGTTCGTGACGCTCTACCGACAGCCTGCGCTCAGCCGCTCCGATCTTGAGAGCTTGCTGGCGATCCTGGGCCGGACTGGATCGCGGGGCTACGTTGAGGAGCTGGCCCGCGCCGAGTGCGATCGGGCGACGCGGGCGCTGGATTGCGTGGAGCCTGTCGATCGTGCGGCGCTCGACGAGCTGCGCGCGCTGGCGGAGCAGCTCTTGGGACGCACCTACTGAGGCATGGCGCGACCGATCCATATTTTGTTCATCACCGGCGAGTATCCTCCGGCGGTCGGCGGCGTGGGCGACTACACGCGCCAGCTTGGGCGCGCGCTGATCGACCGTGGGCAGCGGGTGAGCGTGCTGACGAGTGCTCCGGCCAACGAGCAGGACGATCGGAGCGAGCCCGCCGTGATCCCGCTGGGCACGACCTGGAGCTGGCCGATGTGGCGGCAGGCGCTCCGCGTGATCCGCCTGCTGACGCCCGATGTGGTGCATATTCAGTACCAGACCGGCGCGTACGCGATGCATCCGGCGATCAACCTGCTGCCCTGGCGCATCCGCCGCCTGCCGCAGCGACCACGCATCGCTGTCACTGCCCACGATCTGCGCCTGCCCTACCTGCTGCCGAAAGCCGCGCCGCTGCGCGCCTGGGTCACGGCGCGCCTCTTCGACGACGCAGACGCGCTGATTCTGAGCAACGCCGAAGACCAGCGGCGAGCGCGCGGCCAATCCCCGCCCGATCGCGAGCTATTTTCGCCGCGCTCGGCGGTAGGGGTGCCAACCACGGTTATTCCGATCGGCACCAACATCACGCCGCAGCCACACCACGGCTACGATCGGGAGCGCTGGCGCGGGCGGCTCGGCCTAGCGCCGGATACAGTCCTGCTGGCGTACTTTGGATTGCTCAACCGATCGAAGGGCGTGCTTGATCTGCTCGCCGCGCTGGCGGAGCTGCCGCCGCGCTTCAGGCTGCTGATTATTGGTGGGGCCGCGCCGCTGCCTGAGGATCAGCGCTATGCCGCCGAGGTGCAGGCGACAATCGTCGAGCGGGGTCTGAGCGAGCGCGTTCAGATCACGGGGCCATGCACCGAGGCCGAGGTTTCGGGCCATCTGCTGGCCGCCGACATGACGGTCCTGCCGTTTCTCGACGGCGCATCCTACCGGCGCGGCAGCCTGCTGGCGGCGCTGGCCCACGGCACGCCGACGATCACCACGGCGCCGCCGACGCCGCTCGATCCGCCATTGGAGGACGGTGCTCATGCGCTGGTGCTGCCGAAGGCCGATGCTGTCCTGCTACGGGCGGCGATCGAGCGACTGGCAGCGGATCGCGCGCTTCAGGCCAGGATGGCAACCGGCGCGCGTGTCGTAGCCGCCGCTTTCGGCTGGCCCGGCATCGCGGAGCGGCACGAAGCGTTGTATCATACACTTTTGGGAGCAATACACGAGAAAGCAGAGCTATGATCGAACTACGTCGCGCCTTTGTCGTCGCCTGTGGCCTGACGCTGCTGGTGCTGGCGCTGCTGACCGGCTGTGATTTTAGATCGCCCGTAACGCCGATGCCTGAGGAGCAGACGCCAGCGGCGACAACCACCGGGACAACCACCGCCGATACCACGCCGCGCCGCCCGGAGGCATCGCCCACGCCGAGCGTGCCCCAGGGCGGCGCGCTCACGCTGCGAATTCAAGCGGATATTCCCGATCTCAAGCCCTGGGATCTGCGCAGCCGGGGCGAAGAATACGCCGCCGATCTGATGTATAACGGCCTGGTTCGTCTCGACGCGCAGCTCCAGCCGCAGCCCGATCTGGCGGAGAAATGGGAAATCTCGCCCGACGGCGGCCTGATCACCTTTACGATCCGCAGCGGCGTTACCTGGCACGACGAGCGACCGCTGACCTCGGACGATGTGCTGTGGACGCTGAATATGCTGCGCACGATCACGCCGACCAACGCGCTGCTCGCCGATCTGCGCGCGCACATCGGGCAGGTCCGCTCGCCGATCACCCAGACCGTCGTGGTATCGCTGACGCAGCCGTACGCGCCGCTGCTGAGCGAGCTAGCCGTCCCGATTTTGCCCCGGCACCGGCTGCAAAGCCGCACCCCGGAGCAGATCAGCCAGCTCAACTTCTGGGATGTGCCGATCGGCAGCGGCCCGTTCGCACTCGACAGGCGCGAGCCCAATCAGTCGATCGCGTTTGTGCGCAATGCCAACTTCTTCCGAGGCGCGCCCAATCTGGAGCAGGTGGCGCTGGTCGTCGCGCCCGCCGCTACTGTCGCCGCCGATGCGCTGAGCGACGAGCAGTTGCTCGCCGGCGAGTTTCCCGACGCGACGCAGCCGTTCTCCGGCACTGCCACGCCCGACAGCCTGCGCAGCGGCGCGTACCAGGAGCATGGCTGGTATGGAGTTGTGTTCAACGTCCGTCCCGATCACCTCTTCTCGGATATGCGGCTGCGTGAGGCGCTGTCTCGCGCCGTCGATGTCGAGGCGCTGGTGGCGGATGTAACCCAAGGGCGCGGCGAGCCGATCGCGACCACACTCTCCAAGACAGCGTGGGCTTATCCCGCCGATCTGTCGCTTCCCTCACACAACGTAGACGAGGCCCGCCGCCTGCTGGATGAGGCGGGCTGGACCGCCGGGCCGGATGGCGTGCGGCAGAAGGACGGCAGGGCGCTGTCCGCCAAGCTGTGGGTGCGCGGCGACGACCAGCGTCGGCTGGCGGCGGCGCTGCGCATCGCCCAGGCGGCTGAGGCGATCGGTATGCGGCTTGAGGTAACGCCGGCCAACTTCGACACGGTGATCCTGACCAAGCTCGCGCCGCCCTACGATTTCGATCTGCTGCTCGGCAGCTGGGTCAACGCGCCCAACTCGGCGGGCTTTGCCAGCTATCGCTTCTACGATCCCGACGACTTTACGCTCTTCCACTCGTCGCGCGTCTGGCGCGGCCAGGGCGATCCACGCACCGGCCTGCGTAACGTAGGCGGCTTCAGCAACGCCGAGTACGATCAGGCCGCAGAGCAGGCGCGCGCCAGCTACGATCCTGCCGCCCGCGCCCAGGCGATTCAGACGATCCAGACGATTCTGGCGCGCGAGCATCCCTACCTGCTGCTGTGGTCCGACCGTATCGCCGTGCTGCTGAACGAGCGTGTGACCAGCGAGGACGGCGCGATCCCGCTCGATACGCCGCGCTACCTGTGGAACGTCGAGCGCTGGTACCTCCGGCCATAAGCTGCACGTGCGGCAAATACAAAGCGGACGTGTCAATCGACACGTCCGCTGATTCGTTTCGGAGGCTGATTTAGACGAAAACGTCGGTCATCTCCTTGAGCAGCTCGCTGGCTCGCGCCGGTTTGATGTTGCGCTCACGAACCATCTGCTCGGCAACCAGATCGACCAGCGCGCCGGTCGCGCCCGCGCTCATGGCAATCTGCCGCGCGTGGAGCGCCATATGACCCTGCTGAATCCCCTCGGTCGCCAGGGCGCGCATTGCGGCGATGTTGGAGGCCAGGCCCGCGCAGACACAGACCTCGGCCAGATCACGCGCCGACTGGACGTTGAGCAGCTTGAGCGCTGCCTGCGCCGCCGGATGCACCTTGGTCGCGCCGCCGACAATACCCACCGCCAGCGGCATCTCAAGCTCGCCCACGAGATTGCCCCGCTCGTCGCGATACCATGTGCTGAGCGAGGTGTAGCGCCCGCTGCGGGCGGCGTAGGCGTGCGCGCCCGCCTCGATCGCGCGCCAGTCCTGGCCGGTGGCGATCAGCACCGGGTCGATCCCGTTCAGAATGCCCTTATTGTGGGTCGTCGCGCGGTACGGATCGACGGCGGCAAACGCATAGGCGTGCAGCATCCCATCGATCACTTCGTCGCCGGTCATGTCGGGGCGCTCAAGCACGGCGGGCGAGATAACCACTGTGGCCTTCGCCAGCCGCCGATCGGTCAGATTCGACAGAATGCGCAGATAGGCCCGTCCACCGGTCAGCCGCTCCAGCATCGGCGCGACCGCCTCGGCCATCGAGTTGATCGCGTTCGCGCCCATCGCGTCCAGGCAATCGACCACCAGGTGCACCACCAGCATCGGGCCGGTGGGCGACGTGGGGAAATAGTAAACTTCGACATCTTCAGCGCCGCCGCCAAGCTTGACCAGCGCCGTGCTCTGGGCGTTGGCGAGCGCCAGGATCTCGTCGCGATGCGTCAGAATCGCGGCGCTCGCGGTATCCGGCTCCGCGATATTCACCAGTTGAACCTGGCCGATCATCAGCGCGCGGGTGCTGGACGTGTAAAAGCCGCCGGACTCGCGGACCAGCTTGGCGGCGAAGGACGCGCCCGCGACGATCGAAGGCTCTTCGACCGCCATCGGGATCAGCTTATCCTGATCGTTGATCCGAAAGTTCGTCGCCACACCCAGTGGTAGCTCGAATGTCCCGATCACGTTCTCGATCATCTTATCGGCACGTTCTACCGAGAGGACGCCGTTGCCGCCACGCAGCATGGTCAAGTCCGCCTCGTTCAAGCCGTCGAAAGACTTGACCTCTTGCAATCGCTGTTGCGGTGAAAGCTGGTAAAACCCAGCGATGCGTGAGTTTTTAGTGCCCATAAATCTCTCTTAACTTTCTTTGTGAATAAATCCACATATACGATATACTCGGTTCATTGTACCAGCCAACCCCATCCAAACCGGCTGATAAACCTGTCAAAACCTCTCAAAGACACGTGCGAACCTCTCGCAGAGGCGTTTGCAGGCTCTTTCCGAGCATGGTAGGATGCGCCGCATGCAGATCTATCGAGTGTTTCGGCTGATCATAGTGGGCCTGCTCAGCAGCCTCCTGGCGGCATGTGCCAACGAGCTACCGCCCGCGCTCCCAACGCCGACCGTGGCACCGCGCGCTGTCGTCGTGCCGATTACAAGCGTGCTGGCAGAGCCGCAGCGCTGGAGCGGCCAGACGATCACCGTCGTCGCGCCGACGATGGTTAAGAATGACGATCGTGTGCTCATGTCGGCGCTGGCGGATAGCCCGGTATCGTCACCAGGACAGGCCCAGCAGATGATCTGGCTGGCCGAGCCTCCACCGGATGCGATCCGCAGCCAGCTTACCGACGGCACAGGCGTGCTGAAAGTGCGCGGCCAGCTCAGCCCACCGGGAGCATATGGGCGTGAGCAGCGCTTCCCATACCAGATCAGCCCTGAAAGCGTTGAGGTCTTGCAGCCGGAGCGTACAACCCTGGTCAATCTGGTGCAAAATCCCCGCGCGCTCGATCGCATCCTGCTGACTGTGGAAGGAACGCTGCTGGCGCAACAAAGCTCGGCGCTGCTGGTGGATAAAGTTTCGGAGGGCGGCGTGCCCGTGGGGTTGAATCAGATTAAGCTGCCATACGCGACGATCGATCAGGCGCTGCTGGACCGGCTTAAGCGTTCGGGTGAGGTGCGCTGGGGTGCCGTGCACGTGATCGGCTGGTGGCAGGATGGCACGCTCACGCCGTTCAAGATTACGCTGGCCGAATCACCCTAGCCTGTAGACAAGGTTACGTGTCGAGCGGCATACGATATACGATCGTAGCAGGTGAAGAATCGTTAAAACGTCAAAGGTGTGAGTACTACCGCAAAAAGGACCGCTATGATAGGAGGTCATAGGTAGCACTCAGTACTGATGGCGTATTGTCGGCGTAGCGGAGATTCGGTATCCTAGTACACGTACCAAGTGTTGTAGAGGAGCAGCACCTACCTACATCGCAGTTCATCGCACTCACATCGTACCACATCGTTGCATCTTCGGTTTTACGACGTTTCATCGTAGCTTACATTCTAACTACGCCGTAGAGCCTTCATCCCAGCACGCTATAGTCACATTCTACTTCGTCGCAGCCACATTGCAGCCTCTGCTCCTCTGCGGAATCTTTGTTCACAACACACCCGTCACTTGTACGAATAAAGCAGGCCCGTCAATCGGGCCTGCTTTTGTATTGTCGCTCGTTCGATCCTGTACGCCAACGCAGTACTCGATCGTCGGCTATGGACGCTGCTCGTCAACCGACAGGAACGCGATCAGCGCGTCGATCTCGTCTTGCGCAAGATTGAGGTTCGGCATCTGCGTATTCAGACGCACCGCCTGTGGATTACGCAGCCAGCGCTGCACAAACTCCGGGTTGGGCTGGTAGCGCGTCAGATCCGGGCCGATATGGGGCTCATTGAAGCCGGTTGTAGTGGCGGCATGATAATGGCATCTTGCACAGCCTTTCGCCATAAAGAGCGCCCTGCCACGCTCCGCATCATTGTGCGGCGTCGCAGGCGAGAGCGCAGCGCCAGCAGGAGCGCTAGACGTGTTGGGCGCGGTGGACCACAGCAGCGCCAGCACCAGCGCCGCGACCGCCCAGATGCCGAGCGTGAGCACACGGTTACGCATACGTACACCTCTTGCGAACAGGCTTCGTCTCAGCCAGCGCGCCTGCGAACTATACCCGGCTGTGGGTTCCAGCCGTCTCGTCGGGGGAACGCGCGTAGCCCGCGTATCGGCTGCCCAACCGTCGCGTCAACGATTCGCGCTGCACAAACGCCGTCAGCGCCAGCGCCGCGATGATCACCAGCGCGCTGATCCCCCACACACGCAGCGATCGATCGCTGAGGATGCCGGTGCTGACTGCCGAGCTTTGGGGAGCCACAGCCTCGCTACCCTGCTGAGCCGTGTTAGCGGACTTGCTGGCGGCGGCTACGACGAACGTGCCGAGCTTGGTGCCTTCAAACGGCGGCGGTATAATCTCTATCTCCCACGAGCCAGCGCTGGGAAACGTCACATCGACCACAAAATGTCCTACCGGGCCTTCTTTGCGCGCGGTAGCCTCAAGTGTCTCGCCGGTCGTCGTGTTTCTAGCCATCAGGAGCGGCTGCAATGCCTCGGTGCCGAAGGGATTCGTGTCGATCGGGGTAACGCCATGCTGCCGGACCATAAAGCCGAGGCTGAGCGCTTTCCCGGCCTGCATGTCGGACGGCAACGAGTCGAGCGTCACCACGGCCCAGCCGCCAGCCAGCGCGGGCGTCGTCAGCGCCAGCATCGCCGCAACCAAGAGCCACTGCCAAACGGATCGTCGTAGCATAACCGCACCTCCCAGTATCGGATACTCGATCCTGTGCCGAGTATGGGATTTGATGTCCTAGATACACCGATAGGCCGCCTGAGGTTCCCTGGCGCAGGCCATCGGCACGCTCAGCGCAGCGACTCCGCGACGCGGATCGCCTCCGCCTCCGAGAGATCGGTTTCGAGCCGGTAGGTGATTGTGCCCTCGGTCCAGATCAGCACGTGCCCCTCGACCAGCCGCCGGAACACAGCATCACCGGAGCGCGTGATCAAGAAATGCCGCCCCTCGGCCCACAGCGCCGGTCGACCGTTGACCGTCGTGGATTTGATGTTCTCCGGGCGGCTCTTTTCGGCGTACGGGCCGGGCGGGATCTGGTACAGGCTGAGCCGCACGCGATCGGGCTGCGCCTGATCCAGCCAGACCACGATCAGCACGGGCTCGCCGAAATCCTGAACAAACACCCTGGGAGATCCAAGATCGGCGGGATACGTCGGCAGGCGGATCGGGAAGTCGAGTCGCTCCTGCGCCTCGGCCAGCGTCGTCTCGCCCTCAAGGTCGAGCACCGAGGAGGCCGGTGTCGCCGTGATCGTGGTCTGCGCGGACATTGGGCCAGTCGCCGTGGGCGGCGGCATGATCGCGGATGTCGCTGTGGGCGGCGGCATGATTGTGGTCTGCGCAGACGTTGAGGCAGGAGTCGGCGGCAGCGGCGTGGCCGTCGGCTCGACCAACAGGATACGTACCGCGCCGATGCGCAGCACCTCCAGAATGCCAGCGCGGACGGGCGGCACCAGCAGCAGCCCGGCGATCAGCAGGCTTAGCGCAGCCAGCGCCCAGACCATACGGCGGCGCTCAACCGGACGCCGGGCCTGTCGAGCGAGAAGTTGACGGCTGACGGCACCTGCAATATCGGGCGTCGGCGGATAGCTGAACGAGCGCGCCGTTTCCTCAAGCTGGGGTGCCCATCGATCAACAGGTTGCTCGCTCATACGTCGCGCACCTCTCGCAAGCCGGGAAACTCACGCTCGACCACCGCGCGCAGCCGGTTGATCGCCCGGTGCAGCCGTGATTTAACCGTTCCAGAAGCGATATTTAACGTCGATGCCATTTCGGCCTCGGACTGATCCAAAAAATAGCGCAGATAGATGACCTGCTGATCGGCTACGCTCAAGCGACGGACGGCCTGCCAGAGGATCTGGCTCTCCCAGCGCCGCGCGCTTTGCCCCTCGATGCCTGGCGCAGATTCGGGTGCGGCCTGAAACATCCGGCGCGCAGCCGCGAGATAGCGCCCGATCGCGCGACGCCGGTTATGGGCTAGATTGGTTGCGATGCGCAGCAGCCAGGGGCGGAGCGGACGCGACAGATCGAATCGGTCGAGCGCGTCGAACGCCCGAATAAACGTCTCTTGCGCCACATCCTCGGCCTCGTCCGCGTCGCCCAGAAGCAGGTACGCCAGCCGAAAAACGGCATCCTGATGCTGGCGCACCACATGCTCCCAGGCCGCTCCGTCTCCCTGCTGAGCGCGGGCAGTCAGGTCAGACTCATCCACAAGAACCTCTAGAAGTCCGTTGCCTTAACTACACCGAAGCGTGGGATCGGGTTCCCGGCCTTGAGAGGCAGCTTGATCGAAAGAACAAGGAAGTAAGGGAACAAACAAAGAACCAAGAACAACGGAGAGCCGAGAACCGCGAACGAAGGAAGCTCGAAAGGCTGAACGTTGAACTCGAAACGTGGAACTTTATTCCAGCACGATCTCGCCACTTTTACCGCCGCGCTTTTCGGCCAGGCGGATGTCGGTCAGACGCATCCCGCGATCGACGGCCTTACACATATCGTAGATCGTGAGCGCGGCAACCGACACAGCGGTCAGCGCCTCCATCTCCACGCCGGTCTTACCGCTGGTGCGCACGGTGGCCTCGATCTGGAGCGTATGCTGGGCGACGACCGGCGTGATCGTCACATCGACATAGGAGAGCAGCAGCGGGTGGCAGAGCGGCACGAGGTCGCTGGTCTTTTTGGCGGCCATAATTCCGGCGATCCGCGCGGTCGTCAGCACGTCGCCTTTAGGCACACTGCCATTGAGGATCATCCTGAGCGTTGCGGGCTGCATCACCACCGCGCCACGGGCAATCGCCTCACGGGCCGTCTCCGCCTTGCCGCCGACATCGACCATATGCGCCTGTCCACGCTCGTCGAGGTGGGTCAGCCGCGCCGGAGCCTGAGCAGGCACCAGCGGCTCGGCCTGGCTCTCCTGGGCCTGCCCAGGCAGCGCGGCGCGCATCTTGGCGTAGAGCATGCCACGCTCGATGCCCATCGTTTGCAGCACGCCCAGCGCGGCGCTCCCCGGAATTTCCAGCAGCGCCAGCAACAGATGCTCAGTCTCAACCGAGGGCTGCCCTGCGGCGCGACTCAAGCGGTCGGCCATCTCGAAGATCTCCTGCGTGCGCTTCGTCCACTTCATGGGCGAGCCTTCAGCCGGATTGCGCCGCGAGCCGTAGCCCGCCAGCAGCTCCACGGCCTCCCGCACACGCGGCACCGTAACACCACAGCTCAGGAGCACCCGCGCGGCAACTGAGTCGGGAGTGCGGATCAGGGCCAGCAGCACGTGCTCGGTGCCGATGAGCGGCTGGCGGTAGGTGTTGGCTTCTTCCTGAGCCATCACCATCACGTTTTTCGCGTGGTCGGATAATCGCCGCATGAATGAAACCTGATTTGCCATCGTCTTCTCTCCTGATAGCTCCGGCCTACGCCGTATAGTAGCATAGAGGGAAGAACAAAGAACCGGGTACCCGCTGGGCGCACAAAGAACAAAACGATAGCACCAACGAACAATCGCTTAAATTCTTTGTTCCCTTGTTTCCTTATTCTCCTGCTCTCGGACCCCTGATTCGTGGCTTGGAGTACACTATAATGCAAACAAAGATCTGCCCCTTGAAAGGACGAGCATGCAACGACGAACGATATGGATAGTGGTTGGCGCGGTAGCAACAGTGCTGCTGCTGATGTGTGTGATTGTCGCCAGCATTGGCTTTTATTTGGTGCGCCAGCAGCAGCAGGTAGCCGATGTCTTTGCCACGATCAGCGCCGGGCTTGAGGCGACAGTCGAGGCGCAGCAAGTGCCGATGGGCACGCCGCTGGCGACAACCGGGCCGAGCGATCTCGACGATCAGCCAGCGACGCCAGCGCCCGACGCCACGCAAGCGACGCCGCGCAGCAGCGCAACACCGACCGCGAGCGTCGACCTCGGCGAGCTAGGCGATGCCCCGGATGCGGATGTCGCAGCGTCGCTGGTGGCGAGCAGCCGCGATACGCTGAATAATCATCCCGACGCCAGCCGCTACCGGATCAGCGCGGTGCTCGATCCGCAGGGGCACACGATCAGCGGAGCGCAGGCGGTGCGACTGACCAACACCGAGGATACGGCGCTGAGCGAGATCTACTTTCGGCTTTATGTCAACGCGCCGCACTACAACGAGGGCGAGATCACGGTCGAGGATGTGCAGATCGACGGCGCTGCGGCGCAGACCAGCCTGGAAGTCAACGATACGGCCCTGAAGATCGCGCTGCCGCAGCCGCTGCAAACCGGCCAATCGATCGAGGTCGGCATGCGCTTCACGACGACCGTGCCGGATTCGGGCGGCGGCTACGGCATCTTCAACGAGTCCAACGGCATATTTACGCTCTACAACTGGCATCCTGAGGTCGCGGTCTATGAGAAAGGCGGCTGGCTGCTCAACCCGGTCAGCGATCAGGGCGATCCGACCAACACCGACGCCGCGAACTATGAGGTAACATTTGCCGCGCCGCACGATGTCACCGTCGTCACCAGCGGCGTCAACGTCGAGCAGGAGCGGCAGGCCGACCGCACGGCGCACACGTTTGTGGCGGCACTCGCGCGAAACTTCGTGGTCGTGGCGGGCGAGCAGTTGCAGAGCGCCAGCCAGGATGTCGGCGGCGTCACCATCAGATCCTACTTCCTGCCGGAGAGCGCGCAGGGCGGACGCGCTGCGCTCCAAACTGCCGCGCGCTCGATCGAGCTGTTCGGCAAAGAGTTCGGGCCGTATCCATACAAAGAGCTGGATGTCGTGGAGGTTGAGCTGGGCGGCGGCGCGGCTGGCATGGAGTCGACCGGGCTGATCATGATCGGCAGCGAATACTACGATCCTGAGACGGCGGCTCCGCTCGCCCGGCTGGGCGGCACGCTCGAAGGCATCGAGGGCGCGGATATTCTGGCCTTCACCACGGCGCACGAGGTAGCGCACCAGTGGTGGTACGGCATCGTCGGCAGCGATGCCTACAAGCAGCCCTGGCTCGACGAGTCGCTCACCAACTGGTCGTCGGCGTTCTATGTCGATCAGGCGGTGGGCGACGACGCTGGCAAGATCGCCCGCGATCTGTTCATCGGCGTGCCCTACCGCGTCGTGCTGGGCGAGGGCGATCGGCGGCTGGATCAGCCGGTCGAGAGCTTCGACGATCAAGAGTATGGCGCGATCGTCTATGGCAAGGGCGCGCTGATGTACGACGTGCTGCGGCAAGAGCTGGGAGACGAGAAGTTCTTTGCGTTTCTGCGGCGCTACTACCAGGAGCAGCAGTTCGATCGAGCCGACAGCGACGAGTGGCTGCAAACGCTCAATCAGGTGGCAGGACAGGATATGACCGCCTTCTACCGCAAGTGGGTCGAAGGCGCCGCGATCCAGCCGAGCGATCTTCCGCCGGGCGGGCCGCTCAGCGAGCTATTTAGCGGCAGGCTCGAAAACCTGCTGCGCAGGCCGAATCGCCGCCCGCCGGGGAATGAGTAGACGAGAACCAAGACCCAAACGAAAGAACAAGGGAATAAGCGAACAAAAATTAACATCCTTGTTCGCTTGTTCGCTTGTTTTCTTGCGCCCCTGCTAGCGGGTACTGCCGCTGTATCGCCGCTGTATCGCTTTCGTGTACCGCTTAAACATTATCTTAATATTTGGTATTTGCTTTAATGCGCGTGTCGGTTCTCCACATCGACCGGCATGACTACCCGCAAAGGAGGTGACACGCATGAAAAAGATCAGCATCCGCAAGGCCGAGACGCTGAAGACCACCGCAGCCGCGTACCCCTGCTCCGCATGCATCTGGATTTGTGGCTCCGCCGAGGCATAATCCCACCCTTTCTGCACCCAGGACCGCCACGTCCGGGTGGCGGTTCTAGCTTTACCACAAGCGAGTCACACGATCGATGGGACCATACGCGACTGACACACGGGTTGCGATCTACCCATTCACGCGCCAGCCGGACGGCGAGGAAGTCGTCATTGGCCGGACGGATACCGCAACATTTTTAGCGCTGCCGCCGGATGCGGTAGAAATACTCGATCACCTCAGCGCTGGCAAGACCATTGGCGAGACACAAGCGCTGTATCACGAGAAGTATGGCGAGCTTCCCGACCTTGAAGATTTTCTCCAGCAGCTCGAAACCGAGGGCTTTGTCCTCCCGCTTGACGCCACGCACCCGCAGCCCTCGACCGACGATCTGCACGCCGCGTTCGCTTCGAGCACCAGCAAAAATGCGCCGGTTCGTTTTCACTTTGAACATGTTCCACAGCCCTTAGCGCAGCGCCTCTTCAGCCGTCCCGCGCTGATCGTGGCCGGGACGATCATCGTGCTGGCGCTGCTGGCGCTGAGCATCGAGCCTGGGATTCTGCCGGGCTGGCGAGCCTACTTTTTTAGAGAGCACTTCGCCTTGATGGGGATCGGGCTGATGCTGCTGGGCTATGGCACAACCTTTTTGCACGAGATGGCGCATCTGATCGCCGCGCGGGCGGCGGGCGTGTCGTCGCGGCTGGGCATCAGCAACCGGCTGTGGGTCGTGGTAGCGGAGACAGACATGACCGGCATCTGGTCGGTGCCGCGCAGCCAGCGCTACCTCCCGATCCTGGCCGGGCCGCTGCTGGACGCCGTGTGCGCCTCGCTGCTGACTCTGGGCTTCTTCGCCGAGATACGCGGCTGGATCGCGCTGCCCTCGGTGGTGGCGACGATCGGGCGGGCGCTGCTGCTGACATACCTGCTCAGCCTGCTCTGGCAATGCTACTTCTTCGTGCGCACCGACTTCTACTACGCTATCGCCAATCTCTTCAGGTGTAAAAACTTAATGGACGACACCGCCGACTTTTTGCGCAATCAGGTATCGCGCGCGGTGCCCACGATCCGCTACGTCGATCAATCGCAGATCCCGGCGGGCGAGATGCGCGCGATCCGCTGGTACAGCGCGATCTGGCTTGGCAGTCGGCTGGTGGCGCTGAGCGCCCTAATCTTTGTATCGCTGCCGCTGCTCTGGAACTATGGCCTGCTGGTTTTTACGATTTTGAGCGCAGGCTATCAGGCCGATCCGTATGGCTATCTGAATGTGCTGCTGGTAGCGCTGCTTACGCTGATCCATCTCAGTCTCGGCTTTGGCTTCTGGATTCGCAGCTTGATCACAGGAAGGAACTGATCGCATGAATTGGCAGTTTGGCATGCCCGTTGTCGCAAACGAGCGCGGCAGCCAGGTGATTCTTGTGGAAGCCGAGCCGGGACAGGCCCGTCGTGAGCGCTTGCAGCAATGGCTGGGCGAGGCGACCCAGCAGGGCGCGATGACCTGGCTGCTCTCGTGCGATCGTGATGAGGGCGGCCCCTGGGCCGGTCTTGGCGAACTCTTTGGAACGCTGCTCCCGACGCTGGAGGCTCAAAATCCCGCGCTGATCACGAAGCACGACTACGAGCTGGCCGTGGTGCTGCCCGCGATCCAGCGCACGCTCAAGGTCCGCAATCCCAGCCTGACGGAGCTGAGCCCCGACGCCGAGCGCACGCGCAACTACGCGGCGGATCGGGCGTTTCGGATCGTGCATGGGCTGATCGACCTGCTCGACGCCTGGTACAAGCTCGGGCCGGGCGCTCCCTGTGTGATCGCCTGCGATAGCTTGGATCGCGGCGGCGCGCTCGCGCGGCGCTTCTTCGTGGAGCTGATGCGGCGGCGCGGCAGGCAACTGCGGCTGACGCTGCTGGTGACGGCCAGCCCCGGCCAGGGCGAGCAGATCGGCGAGGTGTTCTCGAACCACCTCAGCCATACGATCCGCCTGGACCTGCCGCCCGATCCGCCCTCGGACGTATCACCGGAGGAGATGGCCCGCCGCGCGCAAGAGCTGACCGAGCAATCGCGCAAAGATCTGATTGAGCGTGAGATCCTGGTGCCGCGCCTGATCACGTGCTGGCAGCAGAGCAACCAGCCCGAAAAAGCGCTCAACCCGCAGCTCTACGCCTTCACGATCTACGCCACGCGCGGCTTTTACGAGGATGCGCTGGTGTACGGCGAGGCCGCGCTCAAGCTGCTTGAGCAGCACTATCCCGACAACCTGCAAAAGCGGCTTGAAATTTACATGAAAATGTTCAACTGCTACGCCGGTCTTAACCAGGGACTTGAGGGCCTGCGGCTGGCCGAGCTAGCCTTATCGCTGACAGACGATCCTGAGTACGTCTTTGCCTGGTGCTACGTCATGGCGATGCTCTACAGCCGCTATCTGCCGGATCGCGACCTCGCGAAGGCCGAGGCGTATCTGGATCGCGGCCTCAAAGAGCTGGCCCGCACCAGCCTGCCGGACCATATCAAGTTCTTTCAAACGGCCTTCAATCGCAACGGCCTAGCGCTGGTGCGGCACTTCCAGCGGCGGCCCGAAGACGCGATCGAGCTATGTCAATCCAGCTTCGACAAGCTGCAAGAGGAGCTAGGGCCGGACGAGTTTCTGCTCCATCGATCGGTGCTGCTGTACAACATTGCCCAGGTCTATGCCCAGACTGGCCCGTACGAAGAGGCGATTGCATACTACACCGCGACCATGAAGATCGATCCGAACTACTCGGAGTACTACAACGAGCGCGGCAACGTGTATCTTAAGATGGGTCGGCTGGAAGAAGCGATTGGCGACTACATGCAGGCGATCGAGCTAAGCCCGCCGTACATGGAGGTCTGGACCAATCTGGGGCAGTGCTACGCGCTGATGGGCCGCTGCGAGGAGGCGATCGACGCCTACAGCCGCGCGATCGACCTCGACCCGCATCAAACGCTGCCCTTCGTGGGCCGTGCCCAGGCATGTGAGGCGCTGGGCCATTCCGTGGCGGCGCTGGGCGACTACAGCGCGGCGCTTGAGCTGAATCCCAGGCAGCCGGAGGTTTTGGCGAATCGCGCCGTGCTGCGCTACGAGTCCGGCGATGTTGCCGAGGCGCTGCACGATGTGAGCCAGGCGCTTGCTCTCGCGCCCGACATGGCCGATCTGTATCAGAATCGCGCGGTGGCGCTGGCCGATCTGGGACGCATCGATGAGGCGATGCGCGATCTGCGGACCTACCTGAAGCTGCGTCCCGACGCCGAGGATCGGCTTGAGGTGGAGCAGCGGCTCGCGGATCTTCAGGCAGGCCCGCTGGTAGCGTAGCGCGGCGTATGCATACACCATCATCGGGACGGATCGGGGCATACCGCAATATGCCCCCGACGAACATGTCCCAACGAGCAGTAACCTTTGCTCGAAATACTTGACTGTTCGTCATTAGAGGATTTATAGTGTTATTGCCGTATAGATTTACGAACATATGTGCTATAATACCCTTGCAAGCTTGTTATATATAACGGAATGCTAAAGATGCCTGCGGTAAACCCAAAAATCTTAATATGGGCACGGGAAACGGCAGGATTAACACTTGAGGCTGCCGCGCACTCACTTGGGTTTAGTGACACGCGCAATAAAACTGCTGCCGAAAAACTTGCTGTATTTGAATTGGGCGAAGAGGAACCTAGCCGACAGCTACTACAGAAAATGTCACAAAAGTACCGACGCTCTCTATTAGCTTTCTACCTCAGTGAGCCGCCCAAGCAGGGCGATCGGGGACAAGATTTCCGTACTGTACGAGGCGGACAAGCTGGTAGTGATAATGCATTGCTGGATGCCCTTATTCGGGAACTCAAAACCAGGCAAAGTATCGTAAAATCCTTGCTGGAAGATGAGGAAGCTGAACCTCTTTCCTTTATAGGTTCCATGCACATGGATGATCGTCCAGAGACAGTTGCCCAGAGCATTCAATCCACAACCAGCTTTAGTCTCACACAGTTTCGTGCAGCGAAAAATGGCGAGGATGCTTTTAGGTATCTTCGCAACCGGATGGAAGCCGTCGGTATATTTGTGTTACTAGCCGGTAATCTAGGAACTCACCATACAGCCATTCCCATCGAAATTTTCCGTGGGTTTGCGATTGCTGATCCGATTGCACCGTTCGTAGTCGTCAACGATCAAGACGTTACTTCTGCAAGATGCTTTACCGTCCTTCACGAAGTAGCCCATTTATGGCTCGGCACAACGGGGGTGAGCAGCACATCCACTGAAACGCGCATAGAGCAATTCTGCAATGATGTGGCGGGAGAAGTTCTGCTGCCTACAGAAGAATTGCGTGAGCTGCATATGGTTCAAGCTGCCCCTCTTAGCGAAGCTCTCTCTATCCTCACCGACTTTGCTAGAGCAAGGCATATCAGCAGGGCTATGGTTGCTTATAAGCTCTTCCGTACCGGCAATATCAGCGAGGGGAAGTGGCGAGAGATTGATACAAGCATCCGTCAGGAATGGGAGGAGTGGCAAAGGGAGGGTAAAGAAAAGCGTTCCGAAGGCGGTCCTAGCTACTACGTTGTTCGTCGGCACTGGCTGGGGCCTGCACTGCTGAGTCTTGTAACACGCTCTATCAATGAAGGAACGCTGACACCAACAAAGGCGGGAAAGGTACTCGGCGTTAAGCCTAGAAATGTAGATCCGTTATTGCAAGGGCGCTCTGTCCGAGGAGAATTATAGTGCTGTATCTCCTCGATGCTAACGTCCTTATCACAGCGCATAATTCGTATTACGCGATTGACAGCATTCCTGAGTTTTGGGGATGGCTTGTACACATGGGGCAGACGAACCAAGTGAAGATCCCCATTGAGGTAATCGAAGAGATCCAGGACGGGACTAAAAATGATTTGCTTTACGATTGGATACGTGATCAGACGCACTTGGACGCCTTAACTCTGAATGAAGAAGTGGATGTTGCCCAATTACAACGAGTAATTTCCCAAGGATATGCACCTGATCTCACGGATGATGAAATCGAGTTGATTGGGCGTGATCCTTTTCTCGTAGCTTATGCCCTTGCGGGGCCAGATCGCTGCGTTGTTACCACTGAGGTATCGAAGCCATCCAAGAAACGGCAAAACAGAAAGTTGCCTGACGTTTGCAATGACTTTACGGTACAATGGTGCAATACGTTCACGTTCATCCGTCATCTTGGCTTTCGCACTTCATGGCGGGGTTGATATTTTAGCTACCAGGGTGATAATACTGTCATTTTACTTGTGTACAGCTTACAAGTAGCCACCGAACCAGGGCGTGATAATGAAGGTTTGCATATTAATCGGGATCGGATCATAGGGCAGCTTTAAAAATTAGCCCTATGATTGATGCAATCACCATCATCACGCCCCTATAAACATATCCGCAACTACCCTTTATGACTGGTTGCCGTTGAACCGCAGCGTCCGCGCGCTGCCATCGTCGGCGAAGCGCTGCGGCTCAGCACCGGCTACCTCGACGATCACCGTGCGCTGCGGCGGCGTGTATCGGCCCTCCCGCGCCGCGATCTCGAC